>JANQRM010000645.1 GCA_028284565.1 Anaerolineae bacterium
ACCCTTGCCTTTTTCAAAAACGAGTAAGCCGCCGGGTTCAGCTAATCCGTTCCAATTGGCTTGATGCACCCACGCATGCTCCAAGCCCACATCAACTAAAGTTTCAGGAGACATAACCATCCCACTCCTCGCAAACTATTTTTGAAAGAACAATTTGTACAAACTTTAGACAATCTGTGTAAAATAGCCTTATCAAATCATAACATCGAATCCGGTATCAGCAAGAAATTCATCGTTTTATGAAGCAAAACTAAAGGCAACCATATGCGAACACTAGCGATTGGTATTTTGTATTGGGCTTCCGAATGGACAACGCCCCAACCTCCATTGTTCCAACGTGCGAAGGACGCTGGATTCGATGCGATTGAAATCTCTTTGATTAACGGAGGCGATTTAGATGTTGTAGGTTATCGACAAGCCCTAGATGAAACTGATTTAATTCCATATTGCATCATGGGGTTAAACGAACATACCGACATCACCAGCCCAAATACATCCATTCGTCGCGCTGGGATTGAATATGTTAAACAAGCACTGGATGCCACACGCCAATTGGGTAGTACCATACTCTGTGGCTTGCCCTATATCCAGTGGTTATACTTCCCTGATGATTCCGATTTTCAACCCTATCGAGACCGATGTGCTGAGTCCTTACATGAAATTGCCAGAACTGCAGATGACAATGGTGTGACTATCTGCCTCGAAGTTATTAATCGTTTTGAAACCTTCATATTCAACACGGTAGGAGATGCCTCAGCTTTTCTCCAGCAAGTCAATCATCCCGCTGTGAAATTGCATCTCGATACCTATCATATGAATATGGAAGAAGACAACGTTGTCCAAGCCATCCGCATGGCAGGACAACATCTCGGACATTTCCACTGCGTCGCTAGCAATCGCAAACTCCCCGGACAAGGGCATCTCGACTGGCAGGAAATACGACTAGCACTCGATGAGATTAATTACCAAGGCGCGCTCGGCATTGAAGCCTTTCCACTCCCTGATACAGAAACGGGACGTACAGTACATACGTGGCGACCTTTGGTTAATAATTTGGATGACGATGCAAGAGAAGCAGTCTCTTTCATCCGTTCACAGTTGATCGATTGAAGTCTTTCTCACAAGTACAGAACCATTGCGAGTATGGCAATGTTTTACCTACTTTTGGTCCTTGTGGAATATTTTAGGTGACATAATTGACAGGACAGTCAATATAACTTGACATAAATAAAAAAGTCGACCCACCCTACCTATGGCAAGTCGAATTGAGAGCAAGTTCTGTTCATTGAGACTTTAACACCTTAAATGAGTTGTCTATTTATCATCCAATTGGATTGGATATGTTGAGACAGGGCAGTATGACCGAGGGCATAGACCAGTGAGGAGAATGAATGTCAAGCTAACTTCCACACGGGGATAGTATGGAAACGTCAGGCATTGAGCAACATACCCACCATCCACGACCTGAACTTTGACATCCCACGGGGCGATTCGCATACAAACGCCCCACGTCTTAATAGCGATTCTTTTATCGACCACAAGCGTGAAAGTTATGTTGAAGATTCCCATCATTCCAATCAAAAAACCATGTTCGTTCTTCGGGTGTCAAGATGCGTTCAATCGTGGAAATCGGATAGGTTGTATCCAGATAAGACAGATCAATACCGATGTGAAGCGGTAGGCGGATAGACCATCCCAATCGCTGACGGAAGATGCAAGACTGACAAAGAAAATGCCTCTTCCTGTACCAATGCAATCGGTGCACCATTGGGGAATCGCTTGAAGCGAACATGATGCATCGGCACCTGCACATACTTGGCTATTGTCAATATAGATTCATGGACGGTTCTTCAATTGACTACCCATTAGACCGATCATGATATGGTCTGGGAATTTCCGGTAAGTCATTAAAAGGAGAGAGGAAGTCAATGAGGCTCCCTCTTTCGATAGCTGTGCTTAGTCACCGGATGGAGTGACGATACCGCCGATGGTTGGGACAGGGGTGACGAAAACAAACACACCCACTGTCGGTTTCGGAGTCACCAAGGTTAAGCCACCGGGTCCTGAAGGCGGTGGTGCGGGGGTATCCGTTGGTTCGACAGGTGGAGCAACATAGGGTTCGATGAAGTATCCCGTCGAGAGACCTTCTGCTACCCAGCCGATTGTGCCGAAACGATTAATCTGCCACCAGTACAAACCTTCATCACAAATTGCCCCACCGATCACTTCAAAGGTATCGCCACCGTTAAGCGTCATAATGATGGCTCCGTTGGGGTTTTGGCGGAGGTTTAATCCACCCATGGACGGCAAGACCCGGGCAGATTGTCCAATGCTGACACGTTGGGCTGGAGCCAATGAGCAATCCACAGGCACTGCTGCGGTGGGTGGAGGGCTGGGGGTTGCAATCTGGTCGTTTTGCTCACCGCCTAGGCTATTGAGTGCGAAGTTGATTCCAATAGGTGTGACATAGACGACCTTGCTCAAGGGTGTGAGTTGGGCGATATTGAGCGCGGTGTTGGGCAGGAAACCATTCGTATAGAACAGGTTGTCGGTATTGTTGACTAAGAGATAGCCGTCGCTTGTGCCATATACCGCTTCATATTGTGGGTCGAACGGCATGGCGGAATTGTTCCCCGGCGTACCATCTGCAAGGACGATGTTCCAGTAGTCGTTTTGGAGACTATCTGTGGAGAAGAACAGAATCCAATCGCCACCTTTTGCCCAACGTGTCGAAAGATGATAGCGAGTGCCATCGGCATGAATGGTGCCGACTGCGCCACCATTGGCAATGACTCCTGCACCTACCGCATTGAAGTTGGGGGTTTGTCCATTTTGGGGTGCAATTGCATAGGCTTCATCGGTGTAAGTTATGGCGACTTCGCCTGTTAGTGGGAGAACTTGTACACCAGCACGAGTATAGGGACTCTCGCTGATGGCGGGGAGGGCGGGATTGAATCCGAGAGCTTGCCAGGCATAAGCTGGATAGGTGTGCCATCCACCCACGGATTGCGGAATCAATTGGAAGTGAACGGATGTGGCATCTATATATTGAACCGCTGGAGCTGAGAATTGGACTTCGGGCGCGTCGGGATGGGTTTGGTCAATGAAAGCTACTGAATTGCCTGTTTGTGCTTCAAATAAGATGACGCGCCAAGCAGGATTAGCAAAATCGCCAGAGAACAAGCCCACAGCAAGGTATTGCGAATTGGCTGTGAAGATGTTCTCTCCACCCAGATTGATGCTTTCGCCTGCTTGTGCTTGATGCACTTGGATGAACATCCCTGAAGAAAAGTCATAGATGCCGAGTGCTTGAAAGCCATTGTTCAATTGCGAGACCATGACCATCGTTTGACCATTGGGCGCGATACGCATGTCGAGATATTGGGCTTCGTCGGGAAGGGTTGGGCGGGGTATCGAGGCTTGTTCGCCTGCCATGTTGTACCAGTGCAAGGTATCGGTTTCGGGTTGATGCACAATCGCATACCACGGACTGGCTGGGAGGGCTTCATCCCCCAAGGTCGGTAGAACACCGACCAGAAGAATCAGCCCAATCAGAAGGAGTTTCTGCATTAGCTTGCCTCCTGCTTGGTTGGATAGGCGGCGGCGCGTGCGGTAGCCGTGATGATGGCGTACGCAGTTGCCCATGCATCAAAGACTTCTTCAGTAAAAGCATCACCGAAGGTTTCTTCGAGCGTCATAAGGAGGGCGGTTCCTACACTATCCCAATGAGCAGGGGTTACGCCGTAATGAACATGACGAATGGCAAGTTGTTCAATGGCTGGCACGATTGTCTCAAGGCTATCAAGACCTTTGACGACGACGGCTAACGTTTGCATGAGTTTCTTGCGTTGCTCTGCCATATCCCCACGGAACATCGGCTTGGTGCTGGGGTCGATTTCAAAGAGCCGTAGATAGAAGGTCTTGGCGAGTGCGTCGGCATCTGTGACCATACCGAAGGTTGTTTGGACAATGAGTTTCTTTTCGTTTGTGAGTTGCATGTGTGTGCTTCTTTCGTTGTTTGTGTTGTCGATACGAGGTGGGTGGAGAGGACATTCCCCTCCACCTTTAGCGTGTTTAGATGTCCTCTTCGCATTGGGCATCGGTGACGATCTCTTCTCCATCTGCATTCGTGTCCAGCATGATTAACCACTCACCGGGGCAGACTAAATCGAGTACTGTTGCCCACCATTCGGAGTCACTTTGTCGAGTTTCACCGTTGTCACCAAGCGTTAGTGAGTCGAAGCAATTGGGCGTAGGATTCTCTAAGGTATCGGGAACACCATTGAGATTGCAGTCGGTCATGTCTAGCGCAATGCCGAGTCGATTCGCCTGACCAGCGATGACACGGGTATGACCTGTTGGAAGTGGCGTGGCTAGGATGGTGTTGATATCGTCTTCACAATTGCCATCCTCCTCTGGCAAATCATTGGGTGATGGCAAGCCAGCCCACCAGACTTGACCGTCTTCACATCCTTTGAGTGGTTCGGCGATGTAGTCGAACAGGGCGCGAGTCTCCGCATTCTGGACAACTTTGCGATCAAACACGCCGTCTCGACCCACAATGGGTCCGCAGGTTCCACCTGTGCGATAGAGGGAACTCCAGCTTGGCTCGACCATCCATTGGACTGGTTCACCATCGGCATTGTTAATCAGTTCTGCTGTCCAATCGGCGGCAACATTGGCGAAGTCGGGTGAGCCATTCAGAATAGCAATCGGGCTTGTGCCAACTGGAATGGATTCCCCCGGTGCATAGTTGAAGGCGAAGACCCAGTTGAAGGGTATGGTGATGGTGCAAGCATATTCATTCACCACTGGCACAACATTGATATCAACTGTCGGCGGTTCGTCTATCGTTGGGATGGGCAGGATGTCATCAATACCAATGATGGGTCCACAGGTAAGGTCGTTGTAACCTTCGGGCGGAGACAAGCGATAGAGAATGGAATCGCCATCTTGTACACCGCCGAGCAGGGTGGGCCAATTGTATGCACCAGCATATTCTGAATTCATGGCTTCTTCATAGACTTGCTGATTCGTTACAACCGCCTCAAGATTTGGGAAGTTATTGATTGTGATGAAGTCGGCTTGATAAGCGACACCCCAAATCGGTGTGCCTGCTATGAGATAAGTCGCGGGTTGTGCCTCGAACCAGAAGACAGCATAGACGACGGAAGGTACTGCTGGATCATCACTCCATATTGGCGAATCATAGCCAACCGTCACCGTACAAAGCGTAGGACTGTCACTGTTGGACTGGAAGTCATCAGCCATCCCACCAGTGGGAACACCGGAATCAGGCATATCATTCACGTCGATTTCTGGACAGGTGGTTGCCAGTAAGACGCTACGCGATGCAAATCCGATAACGCCACTGTAGTTTTCATAGTTATCGAGGACGAACCAGATGTCCGTGCCATTCATGACGTAACCTAGAGCTTCATAGACATTGCCGGGAGCCAGATAACCCAAGATGTTACCCGCGAGGTCAGGAATATCCCGCGCCATGACACGATAGTCTCCTTCAGGAGTGACAAAGCATCCGTCAACAGGGAGTGCAGGTGGGCGGAACGGGGGTTCGGGGCATCCGTTGCGGTCAATCGTACCTGTGACATCGGGGCATTCATCGACGACATCCGGAATGGTATCGCCATCGGTATCCACGCTGGTATCGGGGCATCCACTCAGATGAGCTGGTCCAGCTTGATTAGGGCAACCATCGTTGGGGTCCGGCACACCATCGCCATCGGTATCGGGGGGTGGATCATTGGCTGGGGGTGGATTGCCTTCATTTTGTGGCGGTGGCGGATTATCAGGTTCAGGGCAACCTTGATTGGTATGTGGTCCGGGAACTGTCGGACAATTGTCATCGGGGTCGGGTAATCCATCCCCATCTGTATCCGGTGTTGGGGTTGGTGGGGTGGTAAATCCTAATTCGGGACACCCATTATTGGTTTTGGGTCCGGCTTGATTAGGGCAGTTATCGCGGGTATCAGGTAATCCGTCACCATCCGAGTCGCGTTGTGCCATGACACCGGTGGCACTAATGATGAACAGGACGAATACAAGGGACAAGCGTAGTTGCTTCATGGTGGTACTCCTCATACTTGTGGTCGATTGAGTGTTGGGTTAGGTAGGGCGTAGAGGTTGTAATGACTGAGCAATCACAGCTTCAGTCATACCGTCATCAATGGGGCTTTGACAGATAAAAATTCGGCTTGACCTTCTTGTGATGTTTCCACCATGGTACGGTCATATGCCGATTGATGTTCAGCAAGTCCAGCGGAGTAGAGGTCGATGTCGTTACTATTGCGTTCCAGTGGGTAGACACTGAGACTACTGGTCAACGGCAGGGCATAGAGGATAAAAGTGAAGGTTTTGCGTTGAGACATGAAGGGCGACTCCCCGATAATTGAATGATGTGGTGGCCGATAATGTGCCACGTCTCTCATGCTAGGGAGCAACCGCTTGAAAAGTGCCTAAATAACGCTTAAAAGTCCGTTTTGGCGAAATTTTTACAAATTTTTACATTTTATGATTGGTCACAAGAGTTCATAAAGGGTTTCATTTCCTCGAATATTATCGCTGTTCATGACCACTTTATTTCGAGTAGGCTTTTCATTTAGCCTATCAAGAAAAGTCCCTTATGCGACCTTTATGACCTGTGATGATATAATGCGTTAAGCCACATCACGATGGGAATACGGGTTACAATTAGTGTGATAGGCACTGATGATGTGAGGAAGGTTATGACACATCTTTATCAACTCCGCACATTAGGTCACTTCACGATTGAATATCAGGGTGAGGTGCTGACAAAAAATATATCGTCCAAATCGCAATTGTTGTTGCTGTATTTGGCGATGGAAGCGCGCCCGCATACACGGGATAAGTTAGCATCGTTATTCTGGGACGAGACCACGGATAACCAAGCCCTGAGCAACCTGCGGACCATCCTCTCTGGTACACGCAAGCATTTCTCTGATGTGATTACGATTGAGCGCGATTCGGTGTCCCTCACGAATAAAGATGATATTTGGGTCGATGCGCTTGCTTTTTCAGACGCTTGCGATGGGGTGTTTAGTAGCCTACAACCCGATTTGATGAAGTTGGAGTCAATTGCAGAATTGTATGGTGACGACTTTTTACGTCATATCAAGATACGGCAAGCCTCCCAAATTGAAGGTTGGGTGACGCATTATCAACATGAATTACGACAGAAATATATTCGTTTGCTCGCCCATATTGTGGAAGTCTGTATTGTCCAAAAAGCCTATGAGCAGGGAATTGTCCACGCGACGACCTTGACACAATTGGACCCTTATTGGGAGGTGGCACATCGTCAATTGATGCGCTTGTATGTCTATAGTAATCGCCCCAATAATGCGCTGATTCACTATAATCAACTGGTCGATAACCTTCGAGACGAACTGGATACGGTTCCCAAGTCCGCAACTGTCGAATTGTATGAAACGATACGCAGTGGTTCTTTAGAGCTTCCTTATCAAACAGAACAAACATCGATCATCTTGCCGTCCTTGCCGTTTGTCGAACCCGTTCATGATACCCAGCACCTTCAACAGCTCATCAAGTTACCAGACTGTCGCTTGTTAACGCTCACGGGGATCGGCGGGATTGGCAAAACCTCGCTGGCGATGCGTTTGGCAGTCTATCATCAGCAAACGTTTCGAGATGGGACGGCGTTTATCTCGTTGGCATCGTTCAGCAGTGAAGACGAGGTTGCATCGGAGATAATGCGGGCCTTGCGGATTCCTTACCAGCAAAATCAAGCGCGCCTAGACAAAATCATCGACTATTTACGCCCGCGTGAAATGTTGTTGGTCTTCGACAATTATGATGATTTGTTGCCGAATACAACCTTAATAGAACGCATCATTGAAGAGACCGATTCCATTTATCTATTGATTACCTCGCGGACACCCCTAAACCTCCGTTCCGAACGCAATTGCCAGCTGAGTGGCTTACAACTCCCTGATGACGAGGCAACTCAGCAGACAACCTCCGAAGCGGTGCGATTGTTCCAGTTGACGGCACAGCGCGTATCGCCCGATTTTGAATTAGAGACGGTCTTGGATGATGTGGTCGAGATCTGTCGGATTATGAATGGCTTGCCCTTGGGGATTGTGATGGCGGCGGGGTGGGTGCGTTATCTGACCCCGAAAGAGATTCTCAATCGTGTGCAAGAGAATATCCTCAATATCGAAAGCCTACATACAGATTTGCCTGCTCGTCACCAAAACTTTGAGAATTTGCTTCGCTCGATTCGGTCAGACTTGTCTACACAAGAGCAAGAGGCGTTGATGAGTTTGTCGATTTTCCAAGATAGCTTTACGCATCAGGCGGCGGTGGCAGTGGCAAATATTGATATGCCGATTTTTATCCAGTTGGTGGATAAATCACTCATTCAAAAGACCAACAACTTTCGCTATACACTGCACGGTGTTGTACGCCAAACTTTCATCCAAGAACTAATGCAATCGGACTTATTGCAAGAGGTTCAGGAACGGTATGCTCAATATTATGTCGATTGGTGTGATGATCTATCCAGAGCTGAACCCTTGCCCGAAAATCGAATATCCGCTATTCGTCCTGAAATTCATAACTTGATTCACTGGGGTGCTGTTCGTGACCCGCGTGTTTATATCCACTGTATCACGCCGACCCTGTCTCATTATTGGTTGAGTAACGGGTATCCTGCTAAGGTCATCGAAACACTTGAAGCCGAACGTGACCAACCTAGCACAATCCCTGCTCAATTTACCAGCAACATGATTGAACTTGCTCATTATTACATGCACGCTGGGCAGTACGACCAAAGTGATTCGTTGTGCCAATCGCTACTTGACGAATATCTGGGCATGACACCCGACTCGAAAGCACATATCTATCGCATTCAGTATGAAATTTGTGCGACACAAGGCTCGTCTGAACAGGCAAGTGATTTTTTGCAAGCTATTCTTGCTTTGGAACCGTCTGATTCAGAGGCGGTCAATGCCCGTCTTCGACACTATATGACTCGCGCACATTTCAACTTTGGAACGATTCTCATGGATGCTGGAGATTATCAATCTGCCGAGGCGCATTACCAAGATTCCTTAGCTCAATTAGTCCACGGAGATCAGTCAGATTTATATGCTTCGTTATCTAATAACTTGGGCATTATCGCGTTAAAGCGCGACGACTACAAGGAGGCTGGTCGATATTTCGAGCGTGCTTATGCGATTGCTATCCAGCAGAATAGCGATGTTCGGAAGGCGGTATTTGGGGCAAATTTGGGAGAAGCCTTGCTAGGACTAGCTGATGACAGTCGCGCCTATCATTTATTTAAAGATGCACTCGATATTGCGATTGCCATTAATCGGAAGACCACCATCATCAATTGTATTGAACAATTCACACGCCTCGCATTGAAATACGAACAATATGAAATTGCCTTGCAATTGTTGGCGTTTACGCAAGTGATGCGAGAGCGACACCACATCTCTATCCCACAGCGGGACATGGACGAAATTCAAGCCTTTTATGACCAGCTGAAAGCGCAATTACAAGACGATTATGATTATTTCTATCGCTTGGGGTCTTCTGCAAATTTGGAGGCTATCGTCCAAACAACATTTACTTTAGAGCAGATGTTATGATGCGAATAAAGGAAACAAGACTCAACTGATTAGCTGATGCCAAATTCTTCAGTTGAGCTGTGATTCAGTCTACATTTGGGTACGCAAGTTTAGAGCCGAAATACATGCTTATAGCGTGAAGAGATGGCAAATCACTTCCCGCGAAGTCAGCAACAAACTGGCGAACTGAAGCAAATGACGCGAGGTCCAAGTTCACCGCTGTGACCTCATGCCCAGTTAACTCCACAATCTATTTGAGGAATGTAGAGATTAATACTGAGTGAGTAGAATGGTTTTCCCTTCATATCAGAATTGAAGAGATAACCTATCATCTACTTAATCAATCTAAATGCGATTATAAAAAGGGTATTCTTTCAAAACGAAATAGTTCACTATGACAATTGAAAAAGTAGCCCTCGTTCGAGATTGATTGTTGGCATGTTCGCCCCCGCGCGGACAAAAATAGGGATACGGTTGAGTGGCACATCGACCTTAGTTGCTGTTCCACCCATATACAGTTTAGCTGACCATATATCCCGCCACTCACCTGCTGGTAAATAGACAGTCCAATGTAAAACATTCGGTTGAACAACAGGTGAAACAAGCAAATCCCGACCAAAGAAATAGTCATATGGCGATGCCTTGACATCGATAGCTTGCGTAGCCCGCATCATGGGTTGACCCGTTTTCTCAGTAAATTGAGCCTCTTGCCAGATATAGTCCATCAATTGATTTCGAACATTGAGGAAGAATCGAAATACATCGACTACCCGCTTATCGCCTGTTTGTTTTTGGATGTTCCACGGTGTCCGATCATGACTGGGTTCTTGATGCGCATTAAACTCGGAATGATATTGCATCACAGGACAAAGAGCCGCCATTGCTGTTGCGCGTAAATAGAGCTCTGCCGTTGGCAATTTCCCGCTAAAACCACCCAAATCCCATCCCCAAAAGGGAATACCTGAGATTCCGGCAGAGAGACCGGCAAGAATAGAATAGCGAAAGGCTTCCCAAGTCGAGTGTTCGTCCCCTGCCCAATGTAAAGGCGCACGCTGTGACCCGGTAAACCCTGCCCGACTAAAGGTGATGGCTTCCGTATGCTGATTGCCAAATTGATAATAGGCTTCACTATATCGTTGCGGATATTCATTCCAGACCTCCGCGCCCTTACGTCCATCTGCAAAGACGACATCCTCACCCCATAGATGTTCGCCGCCATCTGTCTTAAAGCCATCAATGCCGACTTCATCTAGGAGGTATTGGCGCTTACCCAACCACCAATCGCGTTCTACTGGATTGGTGACATCCCACAGGTAACCACCCCGAAACCAAAAGGGGCGCACCCGATGCAAGCTTCCATCCGCTTCACGAACACCAAATCCTGCCTGTTCGTAATAGTCACGGTCTGCGTCGTGTTGGGGATGTGAACCCTCTGCCTCTTTCAATACAGGCACTTGCCATAATAGGACTTTGACTCCTTGCGCATGAAGCCAATCAACCATGCCTTTGGGGTCTGTCCATTTACCATTTTCAGGAAAAGTAAAATCGTCATAGCTTAGGAATTGTTCGCCAGATACCGGCGTGTATTCTGCTTCATTCCAGATATAAAAGGTCGTCTCGTCGCTCCATGCTTCGATGACAATGACGGCAGGCTGGATACCCTGAACAAGCGACTCCTGAACTTCTTGTTCAATTTTTGATTGCGTGTTCCATTCATTACCGCTCATCCACAAGCCAAATGTCCATTTTGGTGGCAGGACGACGGGTCCGGTTAATTGAGCGAATTGCCCCACAATGCCGAAGGGGTTTTCATCATAAAACCAACGCAATCGCAGTGATTGCTCATCACCTAGATCAGCTTCTAAAGTCCAACACATTTCGTCTGTTGCACCTAAATCGAATTGCATCCAGCGACTGCTTTGGATCCACACGCCATAACCATTGGATGACAACAAAAAGGGTATCGGCATGTAGGTGCGTTTACCTTGATTTTTATATTGCTCATACACACGAATATCGAGTATTTCACCGCGTTGATTCAACTGATTGAAGCGTTCTCCAGTGCCATAGAAACGTTCATCATCCTGTATTTGAAAGGTTAAACGAACACGATGCGCTTGTTCACCATCGTACAACCATTCGATTTTCTGTAATACGGGATGTTCAAATAGATGTCCAGTTAGCTCCTGTGCAAGCAACATCTCACCGTCATCCGTTATTTGGATACCGCCCGTCGCTTGCCATTGATGTCCACATAGCTCAAAGACCTCACTTTTATACCCATCTGCTTCTGCCCAATAGCGCATTACGTTGCCAGCAGAAGGCGCAACCAATTGTGCTTGCCAAACATCTTGCTCAATGCGGACAACACGCTCTAAATACTCTGCCCCAACACCTTCTTCCGGCTCTGCTTGCCAATCAATTATGTGTGATGCTTCAACTGATTCGAGCTGTGCATTCTCTATTTGACTCAAGATACGAACTTTTTTAGCGGCTCCCGGTGGTCGAGTCACAATCCCAACCGTAAATAGTGCCCCAGCTAGGGGTTGGCGAGGAAAGCGCTCTTCTGGTAACTGTTCATAGGGGTGATTTTGTCCAGTAGGAGAATGAATAACGGTAATCATTTCGCAATAGCTTCCAGTCGAGTTTGGACAATTAAATACATCGCATGTGACCAGAGTAATGGGTTGGCAGGATCGCCCCATTTTTCGACCCATGTTGGATAGGTGGATGAATCTAGCATATGCTGGCAAACTTGTTCTGGCATTTCGCCTGATGTAGCGGCTTGTGCCTCAACCCATTGGATTAGGGATTTTGCCTCATCGAACCGGTTCATGTGAAGATAGACCCACGCCAACCAACAGGTCAGCAAGAGCCATTCACCACCGCCGTAATAAGTATCGGCAAGATAACGATAAACACCTCCGTTGGGACGAACAATATCGTGTTCGATTTTCTTGAGCGTTTTTTGGAATAGAGGATCATCCACGCTGACAAGCTCAAAGGGTACGGCTAGCCACAATAGACTGGCATCCACGTTTGCGTTGCCCAAGAACTTAATCAAATGCCCATCCCCACTCACCCCGTTTTCTAAGGCAAAAGTACGAATATGTGTTGATAAATCTGAGGGAACAAGTGACGAATCCACTTCCTTTACTGCACATATCCCGCCATACAAGGCGCCTAGCGTAGAGAGATGGACTTCATCACGAAACTCTTCCCAACAATCATAATTCGGCTCTTGCCAGAGGACATCAAGATAACGAATCAACAAGTCGACTGCCGGACGAACCTCTGTCCATAATGTTGGATTGTGATTTTGACAATGCTGAACAAGCCCCCACAGCCAGGCCCCATAACCATCTAATTGAAAATCTGTCCACTCATCCTTACCCAATTCGCTATCCACCGTGAAGCGTGTTGGCAGGTAATCCGTCTCGACAATCGGTTCATTGCGTTCCATTTTTTGAAGAAGTGATTCAACTTGAGCTTGATGCTTGATGAGTGTCCGTCCTGCCCAACGATGAAAGGCTCCTGCACTATCATGGTCCCCAACACAATCCATGCTATGAGCAATCCACATGCCATCTCGTAGCCAAGAATAACCATACTGGGAGAAGGTTGGGGAGGCGACATAAGCACCAGATGATGCTTGATTGGCTTTAATGATGTGGATGCTTGCTTGTTTCAAATCGACCATTGATGAAATTCACTAACGTGTAACAGGGTGTCAGAATCGGACCTGCACCCTGTTTTACTCAATTCACTATTGGATCAAGCTGTCTAAGGCTTCTTTTGCTTGGTCGAGTGCGTCTTGTGCGGAGAGTTCGCCATCAATCACCCGTGTAATTAACGCATTGATGGTATCTTGCATCTCATTCTGACGCTCAATTACAGGTGGAGTGATAGGACTTTCTAATGCCATAAAGACAGCTTCACGGTTACCGGGAGGTGATTGTTCTAAATAGGTCTCGAAGTATTCGGGTTGGTCGAGTGCGGGGAGTTCCCAACTACTTTCTACCCGGACGTTGGCGGCAACTTCACTGGCTGTTAGAAACTCTGCCCATAAGGCGGCGGCTTCTGGATTTGCTGTTGTAGAGGAAACTGCGACACCGTTAGCAAAGAAGTGATGTCCTTTTTGATTCATGGCGGGTTCTATTTCAATGTCCCACGCGAATTCAGCTTCTTCAAATGCGCCAAACATCCAGATACCTGTGACCAACATCCCCAAGTCACCACTCAGGAACAATTCCGAGTCAGACACACCAGACAGTTGGGCTTGCGTTGGCATGATACCTATATTCATGAAGCCAATCATAGTTTCAAGGGTCTCGACACAGGCTGGAGAATTGATGGTTGATTCAGTCATATCATCATTGAAGAAACTGCATTCGCCATTTTGTCCAGCTTTTTTATAGAACTCCCAGAATTGCACCGGAGAGAACAAGCCCCAAGTGTTATCCCTTAACTCGGTAATGGTTTCGGCAGCGGCCACTGCCTCTTCCCATGTCCAGTCGGGAGTGGGGTAGTCTACACCTGCTTCGTCAAATAAATCAGCATTGTAGAACAGCAAGACTGTAGAAAAAGTCTCAGGCAATGCATATTGTTCGCCATTATATTGGAAGGCCGCTAAGGCACGGGGATAGTACGGAGCATCACCAGAGAGGTAGTCCCCGATATTAAGCAATGTGCCGTTCGCCGCAAAAGTGACAAAGCTCTCATAGTTCAATTCAAAAACATCCGGGGCATCACTACTGACAACATCGGCTTGCAGGAGTGTGAAATAATCAGCAAATGGCGCTGTGGTGACTTCGATCGTGATGCCCGGATTGTCTGCTTCAAATGCCGCGATAATGGTGTCTAAATCGTCTAAATGATCGGGTGCCGCCGAGAAGGTAAAATAGCGCAGAGTCACATCCTCTTGAGCAAGCGCAGGGCTGATGCTGATAGACAGTATCAACAACATGAAAATGAGTGTACTTAATTTACGAAACATGGGTGTTTCCTTTCTTGATAGATAAACATTTTGAACAACATCTCTAAAAACGCATTTCGTTGCGTCACGAAATACCTAACCTTTAATCCCACTCGACACGACCCCCTGAATAAACCAGCGTTGCGCCAGTAGGTAGGCAATCAAAATGGGCAATACCGTGATCACAGACCCTGCCATAATCATGTTCCACTCCGTTAATGCCCTGGGTCCTGCTTGTAGAGTGGCAAGCGCGACCGGCAAAGTCATCACTTCGTCCCGACGTGCCACAAAAAGGGGCCACAAATACGAATTCCATAAGCCCATAAAACTAAAGACCGCGAGCGTTGCCAGTGCCGGCTTAACTAAGGGCAGATCAATCCGCCAGAATACGGTGAAGTGATTGGCACCATCAATAAACGCGGCTTCCTCAAAATCTTTGGGCAATGTCTTAAACGACTGACGTAAGAGAAACGTGCCAAATGCGCTAAATAAACTGGGAACAATTAAAGCCATATACGAATTCACCCAACCGAGTGAGCGAACCAAAATAAATTGAGGAATCACTAAGACGACAGTGGGAATCATCATTGTGGCGAGGTAGAGCGTGAATACCAGATCACGTCCCTGCCAAGTCATCCGTGAGAAGGCGTACGCCGCCATTGCCGCAATAATCAACTGCCCTACCGTGCCGACCACAGCGACGAATACACTGTTGAAAAAGATACGTGTGAGGTCAATACGCTCCGATAATTGAACATAGCTTTCCAGTGTGATGGGGTCTGGAATGAGTTGAGGGGTGGCGGATAAGATATATTCTTGCGACTTCAACGAGGTACTTAACATCCAGATAAAGGGCAACATCGACAAGGTAATCAAAATCAACATCACCAGATACTGCCCAACATGAACCCACTGCGATTGCAAATTAGTCGGCTTCATAATGCACCCATCGGTTCTGGAAACGCAATTGAACAAAGGTAATCACAAAAATAATGGCGAATAGAACCCATGACATGGCAGAGGCATAACCCATCCGATTGTATCGGAAGGCGTTGTTTACGACTTCTGTCACGACCACTTCGAGTTGACGGTCTGCGGCGCTATCACGCATGGGCATGAGCCAAACTTGCTCAAACATCTGGAAATAATTGATGAGCAAGGTTATCAGCACAAAAAACATGGTTGGTGTGAGCAAGGGGATAGTAATATGTCGCACCAAATGCCAACGCCCTGCACCGTCGATACGTCCCGCTTCATAATAGGTTTCGGGAATCGACTGCAAACCTCCAAGGTACAAGAGCGCGATATAGCCGACATCTTTCCAGACACTGGTGATAGCAATAGCAATTAATGCAGAGATAGGCTCAAATAACCACGCAGGTCCTTCTATACTGAATTGTGCCAGTCCGTAATTGACCAAGCCATATGAGGGGTTGAATATCCATTTCCATATCAGCGAGACAACGACCCACGACGCAATAACTGGCAAGAAGGTGGCTGTTCGTACAACAATCATGCCACGCATTTTGCTATTGAGAAATATCGCCAACAAGAAGCCAAGAATAAATACAGATGGTACATATAAGACGATGAATGTCAACGTATAGCGTAATGACCGCCAAAATCTTTCATCCTCAAACAACTCTTGAAAGTTCGCTAAGCCGACAAAGGTGGGTGCAGACAGGAGATTCCAATTATTGAAGGCATACCAAAGTGATGAAGCAATCGGTAACACAATAAAGACTGCCAGCCCGAGTAAACTGGGTGTGAGGAAGACAAGTATCCATTTCCTTTGGGATTGGCTCACCATCTCATTACCATCTTTCAGTCATTGAAAAATCTTTCGTAAAAAATTATAGGCGCACTTTAGCTTCGGTAATTGGCGACTCAAAAACCTTGCTAATTACCAAACTCGCCGCTCCACGCGCCCATGCATGGTCATCAGTCGGCTCGACAACAATCTCCACATTATCCAAGAGCCCATTGAAAGTGTATTGTTTAAGGGTTTCCATCAAGGGTTTCAGCCGATAATCCCCAGCAATCGTGCCTTCTCCACTGATAACGACCAATTCAGGATTAAATAAGTTGATGATATTTGCCAAGCTTGCTCCAATATGTCCGCCACTCTTTGCAAGGAGTTTCAAAGCAGTCTCATTTCCGGCATCAGCAAGCTCGACTAATTCACTTAGTTTCTTGATCTTTGCTCGTCCCTTGCTAAATGATTCATTCATCTGACGGATTAATGCTGGGTCAGCGGCGACATTTTCCAGCGTTTGGTATGATATTGTTTCAGCAGTTGATGTACCATAATGCATAACGGTATGCCCAAATTCACCTGCGCCACCCCGCATTCCGTGATACAGCTGATTATTAATGACAATGCCGAGTCCAATGCCACGCCCAATCGTTATCACCACAAAATTAGTATAATAATTACCTGCCCCAAATAGTTGTTCGGTCAACGTCAAGGTATTGACATCATTCTCGATATATACGGGATACTGAAGCTCTTGCTCCAGTAAGTGTGCCAATGCGAATGATTGCCAGCCGAAGTAAGGTGAGTAGTGAACAATCCCTTCACGGGAATGAATAACTCCTGCTAAGCCAATACCAATCCCGAACAATTTATCTGGCGCAATCCGCGAATCATGCAGGACGCTTTGTATGAGATGTGTTAGTTCAGGGATAATTTGCTCAGCACTTGGATTATGGGAAATAGACTTTTCCCAATATTGTAGAATTTTTGACTCAAAGTTACTAATCGCCAGCACAACCCGATCTTCCATCAACTTTAACCCCATTGCATAACCTGCATTGGGGTTTAGCCGAAGCATTGTTTGCCGACGCCCTCCTGTAAAATCTCCCTCACCTGTTTCAATCACCCACTGATTGTCTAGCAATTCTGCAACAATCCCCGAAACAGAACCGACACTCAACCCAGAAAAATCTGTCAACTGTTTACGGGACAATTGAACTTCTTGTCGAATGATGTTGAGTAGTAGATTTCGGTTCATCTCTTTAATGAGATCGCGGTTCCCACGAATCAAATGAGTTATCTTTTTTCATTCATTGAAATAAGATAAACTCACTATAGCATATATATTGCTAGTGTGTCAACCAAAGCATCTCTTTTCACTTGACATCGCACTCAAAGTAAACGTGTTGTGTAAGCTCAAACTTCACTGGTATCTTGAAAAAATAACATCAAACTACCAAGGGGTATTTCATTTTCAACGGAAGATTTATCGATTTTTTGATAATCCACTTATATCAATCTCTCTTCTGTTGAATTCGGTGTTTTCTCAACTATCGGGTCAAGTTCGCTTCAGTTGTATCGTAGCGTTGGGCAATAAATTTCTGAGTTGCACCATTTGCAGGTAAGGCCTCAATCTCAGGGCGATATGGGTCCAATTTACTCGTCCCATTTCCTTTCGGTCTCCCTAACTTCATCCCTGCCCTTTTCTTAGCGGCGAGGGCTTCTTTGGCACGTGAGCTGATGAAAACGCGCTCGATTTCTGCGACCATCGAAAATACCATTACCATCACCTTAGATTGTAATGAGCCATCCAGTTGCCAATTGTTTAACGTAATCGAAATGCGCAGAACCCACCCTAACATAAATGGTATCTCAATTTACCGCACCGGATCCTGTTAGTAGGGCTTGAATTCGCTCAAGGTGGTTATTGCAATGCCATGCGTAGACCTGAAGCAACTTCTCGGCATTATAGGGATTGCCGGATGGAATTTGCCCGGTTCGCCTCCATTGCTCGTCCATCAAGCTCTCCATAAGGTCACACCAGCGTTCATGTACACCTCGTAAGATAAGGAGCGATGCTTCAATGGGCGTGTTGTAGACATCATAAAGATTGGCTAAAGCGTCTTGGTCAATGACTGGCATGGGAGGATTGCCCTCTGTCAGCATGAGTTTGAGACGGAGGAGGCTATTCATGTGAGAGTCGGGCATGTGATGAACAACTTGTCGAATGGACCATTCGCCCTCAATTGGGTGTGCTGAGAGTTGTTCATCCGTTAAATCAGTTAGCTCCGATGGAAAGCAGCGGATGCGATCAATCAAGGTTTGGCGTTCTGACTGCGTGATTGTGGTGGTCAAGAGACTATCTCATTGGGTGACATTAAAGAGAGCCTGCTGATTTAAGCGTATTGCTTGCGTCTTCAAAATGATGAGCAGGGCTTCCCGAAATGTCAGCATTGCTTGTAGCGTTTCTAAGAACTATGGGGGAATGGCTAGGCGAGTGAGGGCTTACCCCAAGTCATTCCGACTCCGTCCCGTTGGAGGTTGCCTCCAAAGTCTGTGCCGACCAATTCAACAGGTCTGCTACATATTTTTCGCAGATAACTTGACAATGCCCAAGTCACTGGCTTTGCTTTATTGTGATTATAACAGATACTGTATAGGATAATTAAGCATCGAAGGCAATTGTATTTATGCTCCGCTCAATCGACATCAACCAGCAACCAAGCCAAACGCTTGCCAAAGGGTTGCTGATATTAGAAGCCTTTAGTATCGAGAAGACAGAATGGGGTGTGCGGGATTTAGCGCGAGAACTCAATATGCATCCCACGACTGTCACACGCCTCCTAACAACTTTGCAGAATGCAGGTTATGTAACTCAGAATCCCGATACGCAACGCTATCAGTTGGGTGCAATGGTAATGCGCTTGAGCAATATCTATTCACACCATAATCCCTTGCCACGCATAGCGGAGAAAGTCTTTGAAAATTATAGTAGTCGTTTTGCCTATAATTTTTATCTTGGACGACTTGACCGTGATGAAGTAATTTACTTGGCAGTATTGGATGGTCGGGGACCGATTAAGGTGGAGGTCACGCCCGGTGGGGCAACTGGACTCCATTCGACGGCACTCGGCAAAGTCTTGCTAGCATTCCAATCAGACCGATATATTCGTCAATTCATCGATAAAGGGAAACTGCAAGCGTATACGTCGCGGAGCCTTCAGACTCCTGAGGCTCTATGGGAGCAAATTTATCGCATCCGTGAGCAGGGCTTTGCCGTAAATGACGGAGAACATTTTGATGATGTCGCGGCGGTAGGGGCACCGCTATTTGATTCTCACGGACAAATCCTTGCAGGGGTTAGTCTTGCCTATCCTCGCTTACTAAAACCTGAAGACCTCACGTTAAATGAATTAATAGCTCTGGTTCAAGAAATCGCTCAAGTAATCACTGACCTCCAGTTCAATGGAGCGGTTCCTTAAATCGATTGGATGTTTTTTAGAGAAAATTTGCAAGGTCGTTTCTTGTGCGTTATATTTTTATCATCTATAAGTGAAACACTGTTTCATTATATGAAACATCACTTAGCAAAAATAGTTTTACGAGGGAGATGCTATGTCTATTCGTAACCCACGGCTGTACTTATTGCTCATTTTGGTGATGTCACTTGTGTTGATGCCAACCTTGCAGGCACAAGATGAAGATGTCGAGCCAATTAAGATTGGTTTATACGCTCCGATGACGGGTCCGATTGCCTTCTTAGGTGAAGGTTTTGAATTTGGCGCAACGCTGGCGATTGAAGATTTTGGTGGCGAAATTGAAGGGGTCCCAATTGAATTGGTCGTTGCGGACAACAAATGCAATCCGACAGATGCAGTAAACGCCGTTCAACGGCTGATTGATGTGGAAGAAGTCCATGTGATTTTGGGTGGGGGATGTAGTTCGGCAACCGTAGCGGCACAGCCAATCATTATTGAAGGAGAGACACCCGCAGTCTCAGCGACATCAACGAATCCAAGTATTTACGATCAAATGGGTGTCGGGGGCAACATCTGGCAGTTCCGTATGAACCCGGATGACATGATTATGGCATCAGCATTTGCTGGCTTGATGGCAGAAGGCAATGAAACCATCGGAATCGTCGGCGAGAATACCGATTTTGGTCGTGGTGCATTGGCGGCATATAAACCCTTCTTTGAAGAACTCGGTGTAGAAGTGGTCTATGAAGATTACTTTGATCTGGGAACAGCCGATTACCGCGCTGGTTTGACGGGCATTCGTCGTGCGAATCCGGATGCACTGTTGATTGTGATGACAGAACGTGATGGTTCCACCTTTATGCGTCAATTGCGTGAAGTGGGATTGGAACAGACCATTTACTCACGTGGTAGTCTGACCTCTCCACTCTTCCTCGAATTTACATCCGATGACCCGACGATTGGTGAGGGTATCTTAGAATTCTCCTTCTGGGCATTTGGCTTAGAACCTGATTTCGACCAACGCTTCTTTGAACGCTTCGATACGCCGAACTCGCCGCATCGTGGCATGTCATACTATGCAACCCGCTATGTCATTGGCGAAGCCATCCGCAATGCCATTTTGGAAGAAGGCGTTGCCACCCGCGAAACCATCCGCGATGCCCTAGAAGCCCTCGAAGTAGAGACACCCGTTGGTCTTATCGTCTTTGATGACCACAATCAAGCCTATCCCTTCGGCACGATTCAGACAATCGTAGATGGTGAAACACAATTCCTCGATACGGTAGAATTGGTTCCCGTTGACCGCATGGGCGATATGGATGAGGAAGAAGAAAGCGACGAATAAATTATCTATGCTAAGAGGGGTGTCCTGTGCATCCCTCTTTTTGACTTGACATCCTTATGTCTATTGAAGTCGAAATTTTTCTTGAAACCATCTTTAATGGCTTAACACTCGGCGCGTTGTATGCCCTCGTGACAATGGGCTTGTCGCTCATCTTTGGGGTAGCACGTCTGGTGAACTTTGCTCATGGCGACCTATTTATGATTGGTGGCTATGCGCTGTTCCTGTTCCTCACATGGGAAGCGGTTGACCTGCCGTATCCAGTGATAGTTGTCCTCGTCGTGTTAGTCACGATGGCGTTTAGCTGGGTGATCGAACGGCTGGTGATTCGCCCCGTGATTAACAAAAGTTGGCGGGTTCATGCGGTGGCGACGCTTGGCATTTCGATTGTCCTGCAAAACATCGCGCTGATTCTCTTCACGACGGACCCTAAACAAACACCCACCGCCTTATCCCGACAAATCATTGAACCCTTTGGTATCCGCATGTCTCTACAACGGGTGATAATTCTTGTTGCGGTCATCATCGTGTTTATCGCTCTTCAATGGTTTGTCAAGCGGACGAAATTGGGTAAGGCGATGCGTGCGGTCTCTCAAAATCGAGAGATGTGTGAGATTGTGGGGATTAATGTCTCACAGATTGCCATGTTGACTTTTGTGATTAGTGGGGGCTTGGCTGGCTTGGCGGCGGCATTGATCGCGCCTCTGTTTAGTGTCACCCCAACGATGGGTTCGTTACTGACGCTCAAAGGTCTGGCGGCAGTGGTCTTGGGTGGTTTGGGACAAATCAATGGGGCGGTGTTTGCCGCCTTTTTGTTGGGGATTATTGAAGCCCTGTTTGGAGTCTATGTCTCCTTTGCCTTCACCGATGTGGTGGCATTTGGCATCTTCATTGTGATTCTGTTCGTGCGACCTCAAGGCATCTTCGGCAGAAAGGTCGGCTTATGACGCTCCGACGGATGGTGTTGTGGGGAGGGGGTGCATTGTTTGTCGTGTTGCTACCGCAACTCTTCACAGGTGGCTATCTGGTCAATGCCATGATCGCAACCGTGATTTGGATAATCTTCGCGCTGGCATTTGATTTGAGTGCGGGGCATGTGGGGGCAGTGTCCTTGGGGCATGTGGTCTTTTTTGGTGTGGGGGCATATGTGGCGGCGTTGGTCGCGCCCGATTTGGAGCTAGGTTATTTTGCTAGCTTGGGCTTGTCGGCAGTTGCGATGGGCATACTAGCGATAATC
>JANQRM010000675.1 GCA_028284565.1 Anaerolineae bacterium
GGTGACTCACTCGTTGAAGATGAATCGCTTGATACAGCGAAATCACTGCTTGACAAAAGTGGGGATAAGCTCGTTCTTCCCATCGATGTGGTGATCGCCGATGGTTTTGATAACGATGCGAACCATCGAACCGTAGATATTTCAGACGGTGTACCAGATGGATGGCAAGCCCTCGATATTGGAGATAAAACGATTGGCTTGTTTGCTACAGTGCTGAGTGATATGCAAACGGCTGTCTGGAACGGTCCCATGGGCGTGTTTGAGATGTCTAATTTCGCAAAGGGCACATTCGCAGTTGCACAACTGCTCGCCGAAGCTACTGAACATGGTGCAACAACCATCATTGGTGGAGGAGACTCCGCCGCCGCTGCTGAACAATCGGGACTCGCTGATGAGCTATCCCACATCTCTACAGGTGGGGGAGCGAGTCTGGAAATGCTGGAAGGTCAAGCACTGCCCGGCTTGGTTGCGTTGAATGACAAGTAGAATGGCTGGCTTAACCTAAAAATTGAGTGAGCCTCTCAATTTATTACAACAAAATTTACGGAATCAGCGTATACTCATAGTGGAACTACCTTCGCACAAGTTGGAGCAAGCGCAATATGTGGCGCGCCGGTGATGTTGTTGGTCCCTATACAATTGAAAAAATGTTGGGGCAAGGCGGGATGGCAACCGTCTATAAAGCCTATCATCCACAACTAGACCGTCATGTGGCGGTGAAAGTGATGCATCAGAACTTTTTGGATGATGACAATTTCCATACGCGCTTTCAGCGTGAAGCTCGTATAGTTGCCCGTTTGGAACATCCGCATATCGTTCCGGTATACGATTTCAATGAGCAAGACGGTAAACCGTACTTAGTCATGAAATTTGTCGAAGGGCAAACGCTGAAACAACACCTCTTGAAAAAAGCCTTACCCCTTGATGACATCATTCACATCATGCGGGCAGTAGCCAGTGCTTTGACTTATGCTCACTCCAAAGATGTGTTACACAGGGACATCAAGCCCTCGAATATCGTCATAGATAATACGGATATACCTTATCTTGCAGACTTTGGGTTAGCAAGGATTGCCCAGTCTGGCGAGTCTACGATGAGCAAGGACATGGTGTTGGGGACACCGCATTATATTTCACCAGAACAGGCAAAAGGGAATACGAACCTTGATGGACGCGCTGATATTTATTCGCTAGGCGTGGTCTTATATGAACTGATGGTAGGGCGTGTTCCCTTTATGGCAGATACACCCTTTGCTGTGATTCACGATCATATTTATACCCCTTTGCCAATGCCATCCGAGCATAACCCAGATATTACCCCAAGTGTGGAGGCGATTCTGCTTCGTGCTTTATCCAAGGACCCCAATGATCGCTATCAAACTGCTGACGAGTTATTCCAAAATTTTGAGCAAGCCCTGTCGATAGATGGCTTAAAGAACCTAAACGAACATCGCATCGAATCTGCACAAATTTCACTGGCGAAACAACGGCTAGTGTATGATGAGAGTTTCCAGCAACCCGGCGTGGAAACACCCATTCTCTCGCAATCATTCGAGCAAATGCCGACTACCATCGGCGAATCCAAACAAAAATCCGGCACGATATATCAAAAAAATCCCTATGCACGCTATTGGATTATCGGTGGTATCGGTGCATTTTTGCTCATTTGCTTTGTCATGTTAATGATTTTACTCTCGACGGCAGACTCTTTTTTAGAATTGGGACAGTTACTGAATAATGACGTGTCGGATACCCCCATCATTGAACAACCAAATCCCGATTTCTATATTGAACTTCCTCACTTGTCGGTTGGTGAGGCACAAGCCCTCATCGCTGACAACCCCAATGATGCCATCAATTATCTCCTTTTGGCACAAGCCCAATTCGCGTCTGGGGACAACGAAGAAGCCTACGCGACGGTGCAAACGGGTTTAGAATTCGTTGAATCACCTGTTGAGTATTGGACGATTGCAACACAAATCGCCCACAACCAGGATGAAAATCTACCCGCATTTGGTTATGCTTTATTGGCACTTGACCATATGCTGAATACACCAGAATCGTTCCCAATTGAGCGAAATTATGTCGGGAATTTCTTGTTTGAGACTGTCGAAGCGCAGACGGACTTTGACACAGATAACCGTTCAATGCGTGAGTTGGGACAAGCCTTTTTGGTAGAAGAACAAATTATTCAAATCACGAATTCGCCCATTTTACGACTACTGAGTGTTCAAAATCTGCTTCAGAATGAAAGGCATTTGGTCGCTAGAAATCTATTTGAACGGATACCTGAGGATGCGAAAACCTCCATCGAGGCACAATTCATTCAAGCGGAAATATTTTTTGTTGATGGTAAACTAGAAGAGGCACAACACATCTTAGAAACCTTGCAACAGAATCCTAACACTCCGCTATGGATTCTCGTCCGTTCTGAAATGTTTTTTGATATGATTAATTCAAACGAAGGATAAATTTCAATGCGCACTCCCATTATTGCTGGTAACTGGAAAATGTATATGACGAACAGCGAGGCAGTTGAGTTCGTTAACAGCCTCGCCACATCACTCGCTTCATATGACAACGTAGAACGTGTGGTGACACCACCCTTTACAGCTTTAGCTCCTGTATCAGAAACTCTCCGCGACAGTGATGTCCAAGTCGCAGCTCAAAATGTCCATTGGAAAGAATCGGGTGCGTATACCTCACAAATTGCACCAAACATGCTCGTTGGACTGGTCTCCTATGTCATCATAGGACATTCTGAATGTCGCGCTTATCTCCATGATACGGACGAGATGGTCAACAAAAAAGCCAAAGCCGCGCTCCAACATGGATTGAAACCTATCATTGCCGTCGGCGAGAGCCTTGAACAAAATGAAGCAGGCGAAACACAGTCGTTTGTCGGTAATCAAGTTCGTCATGCGCTGGATGGAATTAGTGCTGATGAGATGACAAATGTCGTGATTGCTTATGAACCGATCTGGGCGATTGGAACGGGCAAAAGCGCAAGTGGTGAAATCGCTAATACCATCATTGGTGGCACAATCCGCGAGACAATCCGAGACCTTTATGGCGATGCGGTGGCAGAAGCTACGCGCATTCAATATGGGGGAAGCGTTAAACCCGACAACATGGAAGAATATATGTCTCAGCCAGATATTGATGGTGCATTGGTGGGTGGAGCATCACTTAAGGTCGATTCATTTACTGAATTGGTCGCCAACGCTTCACGAATCAAAGGAGGCTGATTCTGGCAGGTCTGGATGTCGTCTTTCCAGCGATATTTGTTATCGCACTGATACTTGCCCTACGACAAATTGAGCGTTGGCTTCACCAACATATCTTTAAAGTTGGTTGGCTCCTGACACACAATTACGACACCACCACGATACTCTACTACACGTTCTTTCTTCCGGGGGTGTTGCTTCATGAGGTTGTCTATTGGCTCATCGCTGGGATTCTTAATGTCCGCGCAGATCGCGCCCTCCAAATGCCAGAGAAGCAGGAAATCGGTGAACTCAAGCTGAATTTCATCAAACTATCTAAAAAAGCCGGTATCTATCGTCGAGCAATTATCGCCATTGCGCCGTTGCTAGTGGGGATTGCGGTGATTTGGTTAATTGCAGTCAACGTCTTCACCATCAAGGATGTGACTGCAACCATGCAGACCGGCAATCCCGAAGACGTTTTAGCGGGTGTACGCTTGCTCTTGGGTGCGCCAGATTTTTGGTTGTGGTTCTACCTAACCTTCACTATAAGCAACACCATGTTCCCCACGATAGACAAAGACTTGCAAGGTTGGCGTACCATTGGTGGTGTCACGTTAGTGGTCATTATTGCGTTGTTTATCGTCGGTTCGAGCAGTCAGTTTTTGGATGATTTTGCGTTATCAATGGTTGATTTTCTCAGTAGCCTTGTCAATGTTCTCATCCTCATTATTGGCTTTAATATTTTTATGACGATGATTTTAGGGACAGTTGAATCCCTCATAGAACGAGTCACAGGACACAGCGCGACCTTCAAAAATGGCAAGATGATTACCATGACTCGTGTTGAAATGTTGGAACTGAAGGAACGTGAGCAAAAACGGGCTATCCGTGCAAGACGACGACAAGAAAAGCAATTTTCAGGTCCACCCAGTATTTATCACTTTCCCTTATCCATTCCGGGACCTCCCGGCGACGAACCTGTTACACAGGGCGCAACCGCTGTTATTGGTGTTGATGAAGACAAATCAGAAACGGCAACACCCAAGTTCCCATCCTCGACGCAACCTGATTTTGTTATCAATCCTAAAGTTGGGGATTCAGAATCGCCAACTGACGCAGACGATACACAAGAAAAATCCAAACCCGATTTACCAACACGTCCCCGCCCAAATTTGTTGGGCAGTGGTGATGAGGATACCAAACCCGCCGACGAGGAGGAAGATAAGAAACAACCTGCCGTTGCTTTTCGTAAACCATCAACCTCTGCCTCTACGATTGTCAAAGATGACGATGATGAAGCGGATGTAAAGCCGAAATCTCCTTTTAAACGAGACAAATCAGCCCCGGTTCCTCAGCCTAAGCCCGATGCCTCAACTCGTCCTGCATTCGGTGAAAAAGCCATATCCACAGACGAGCAACCCAAAGTTACGAAATTACCAACTTCGCCATCAGATGAGAAAACATTACCATTCGGTAATCGTCTGCCAAAACCAGAGACACTCGATAAAAAATCCGAAGACAAAGAAGCGGCTTCAGCCAAATCTGACAAACCCTCACGTTTTGGGATACGTCCCTCGCCATTTTCTAAGCCCGACGTGGATGAAGAAACGGAAGCCAACAAAGACACAAGAGAAGACAAATCAGCGCAATCACCATTCCGTTCACAATCTAAAACATTCGGCAATAAAGATGCCAATTCTAAAACGAAAGATGAGTCTGATAAATCCAAATCTAGAAATCCCTCGCGTTTCGGAGTGCGACCCTCGCCATTCGCAAAACCCAAAACAGATTCTTCTAAAGATGACAGAGGCAAGGAATCAACTTCATCAAGTTCGCGTTTTGGTATCCGAGCCTTTGGGGATAAACAAGATGATGAGGGAAAAGGTGAGACTCCAATCACCGCCTCAAAACCCTTACCATTTGCGAAAACAGAGGATGATAGTGATGATACAGACAATCCACGCTCGCTCTTATCTGGCTTAGGCAAACCGCGTAGCACAGCACCCAAAGCCTCCATCTTCAACAAATCTAATGCTGAAAAACGTCCTGCTTTCACGCTGGATGATGATGACTCCGACGACGATTGGCTTGATGATTTAAGTGACCGATTTGATGATGACCTCGAATATGAAGATATTGACGACGAGTATGACTACGAAGATGATGAGGATTATATCGACTACGATGACGATTGATGGGTCGTCCGCCGACCTACTTGGATGAAGCCAATCGCAATCAACAGGAGCATGACTCCAAAGGCAACAAACTTAAAGAACTGACTGCTAATCACCAGCGTTAAAATTCCAAAAAATGAACAAAATAGATAATATGCTACCACGATTTGTCGCTCTGTCATCCAACCGGAGTCGATAAGCCGAAAGTGTATATGTCCTCTGTCGCCTTGAAAGGGATTACGCCCATGCCGTAGACGATTGATGACTTGCCATGCCAAATCCATTAAAGGCAAGCCCATGACGAGCAAAATGGTCGCCATCTTCGCCCCGCCGATAATGCTCAAAGTTCCTAAAACGAATCCCAAGAAATGCGCTGTCCCACCCAGCATAATTTTTGCGGGATGCCAATTAAATATCAGATAACCCAAGCACGCACCCATCAACGCCAAAGGCAACAGACTCACGCTAATCTGCGCTGGCTCTACGCGAAAGGCACTATTGATAAACAGCATCACGCCAGCAATAAGTGCGACTCCACCGGATAAGCCATCCACACCATCGAGGAAGTTGACTGTGTTCATCATTAACACCAACCAAAAAAGTGTCAGCGCGACAGTCACAGCAAACGCCCATGGGTCAGTCTGTTCTCCAGTGAAAGGGTTGTTGAAGAACTCGATAAAAATTTGAAAGGCAATCGCTATTGCCGCCGCGATGAATTGCCCGATGAACTGAGGGAAGAAGCCAAAATCACGAATATCATCCAACACACCAAAAATAAAGATGACGGTTCCACCGAGCAGTAAGCCAATCATGCGGATGACTTCATTGGGGTCTTGACGAGGGACTGGTAAGAGTTGAGCGCCAATCACTCCGATCATAAATCCACCAAAAATGACGAGTCCGCCCAATTTGGGGATTGGGGATGTTTCGCGTCTTCTCCCACCGGGCACAGATAATATCTTAAAGCGATAACTTAACCACTCACTAATCGGCGCAAGGACTAATGCTACCGAAAAGGCGAGTAAAAAGACGATCAAGAAATCGACGAAGGGACTCATCTAGGTTCCAAACATCCGATCACCGGCATCACCTAAGCCCGGCACAATGAAGCCAATGTCATTTAGGCGTTCATCCAATTCTGCCAGATGAATAGGAATATTAGGATGCGCTGTTGACAGAGCTTCCACACCCTCTGGCGCACCGAGCATACCAATATATTTGATACGTTTGGCTCCCCATTCTCTTAGGATATTGCAGGTTGCGATTGCCGAACCTCCTGTTGCCAACATCGGGTCTAAGACGAGATATAAGCCAGCTGTTGGTGTTTCTGGGAGTTTGTTGTAGTACTGAATAGGTTCAAGGGTCTCTTCGTCACGGTACAGCCCGATATGCCAGACTTGTGTATGGGGTAAGAGTTCTTGAATCCCTTCTACCAAGCCCAAGCCTGCTCTCATGATGGGGACTAAACCAATCGTTTCTTGAGCAAGCTGTCCCTTGGCTTGTCCCATGGGTGTATTGACGGTGGTGGCTTCCAATTCTATATCTTGAGTGGCTTCATAACAGAGCAAGAGGGCAAGTTCGCGCACGAGTTCACGAAAGGTACGATGGTCAGTTTTGGTATCACGCAATAAGGTCAGTTTATGTTTTACGAGTGGATGTTGCGAGACGTGGAGCTTGTCAGTCATCGGACATTCCTTTTTGTGTGGGGACAAACGGCATAAGTTTACGCCTCACATCGGAACTTGTCAAAGCGAGGATTGCACCAATTTCTTCGTCAGGTATACTCCCTATGTATAGAACATATAAGCCAAACTCGGAGAAATGACGGACCATGGCCGATGATGGGCGGATGGTTAGCGGGGCAAATCAACGCAACGACAGAGAGAATATCGCACTGCGTCCCAAATATCTGGTCGATATGGTCGGGCAAGATCGTGTCCGTGAGAACCTGAAGATTATCCTCGACGCGGCACAAATGCGCCAAGAACCTGTTGACCACATCTTGTTTTATGGTCCGCCGGGTTTAGGGAAGACTTCGTTGGCTCATGTAATTTCCAATGAGATGGATGCAAATATCCGTGTCACGGCAGGACCTTCAATTGAACGTGCAGGCGATCTCGCCGCAATACTGACTCACATGAAAAAAGGTGACATCCTCTTTATTGATGAAGTGCATCGACTAGGGCGCGCTGTCGAAGAGATTTTATATCCTGCTATGGAAGATTTTGTCCTCGATATTGTCATCGGCAAAGGACCCGCCGCGAAAACTGTTCGTCTCAATCTCCCACGCTTTACTGTGATAGGTGCAACCACTCGTTTGGCCTTGCTAGCTGGACCTCTACGCGACCGCTTTGGGGCGCGCTTCCGACTAGATTTCTATGAACAAGAGGCAATGGAACACATTATCAAACGCGCGGCAGATTTACTCAATGTGCAGATTAGTGAGGAAGGCACAACCGCCATTGCAAGACGTGCTAGAGGTACACCGCGTGTTGGATTGCGCCTTTTGCGACGGGTGAGGGATTATGCCGAGACACGTGCGGATGGAATCATCACGGAAGAGGTGGCTCATCTTGCTCTCCAACTCATGGAAATTGACCATCTGGGCTTAGATGATATTGACCGTCGAATTCTTGAAACCATTATTACCAAATTCGGTGGAGGTCCAGTAGGCTTAGACACCATTGGTGCGGCAATCAGCGAAGATAGCTCGACCATTATGGATGTCTATGAACCCTATCTCATACAATTGGGCTTTATTGACCGCACACCACGTGGACGTATCTGCACGCCTCATGCTTATGAGCATCTCGGCATTCCCTACGAAGGCGATATTAATAACAGCGGACAACCTAAACTCTTCTGATGAAACTCTCTGATTTCGATTATGATTTACCCCAATCTTATATCGCTCAAACGCCTGCTGAACCCCGTGATTCATCTAAACTGCTTCATTTGAATCGTGCTGATGGTTCAATATCCCATCTTATCTTCCGTGATATTGTCGATTTGCTTTATGCTGGCGATGTGTTGGTGATGAACAATACCCGCGTAATCCCAGCCCGATTGCCTGCCTACAAGGTCGATACACAAGGTAAAGCCGAAGTCCTCTTATTACGTCAATTGGATGATACCCAATGGAAAGTTCTTGTTGGTGGACGTAGTATTCAACAGGGCAAAACACTTGGCTTCCCCAACACGGATATTACGGCAGAAGTCATTGAGGTGTTGAATGGGGCAGAGCGTATCATCCAATTCAACCAACCGGTGAACGAGTTGCTACATCAATTGGGTGAGATGCCACTCCCACCTTATATCCAAACAGAACTCTCTGACTCCGAACGTTATCAAACAGTCTACAGTCAACCCGAAGGCTCGGCGGCGGCTCCGACGGCTGGCTTACACTTCACAGGTGATTTATTGCTTGCGTTGCGCGATAAGGGCGTGAAGATGGCTAACTGTACGCTGCATATCGGCTTAGATACCTTTCAACCTGTCAAAGAAGAGAACATCAAACACCACAAAATCCATAGTGAATATGCCACACTCGATGCGAAAAATGCCAAACTCATCAATGAAGCTAAACTCGCAGGAGGACGCATTATTGCTGTTGGGACTACTTCAGCGCGTACATTAGAGACAGGTGGAATCCTCAGTGCAGGCGGTAACCCTGCTAAACCCCATGAATCAACGGATATTTGTGCTTGGCGGCCTGTGCTTGCCTTCGAGCAAGATACCAATCTATTTATCTATCCGGGTTATCAATGGCGTGTGGTCGATGCCATGATTACCAACTTCCATCTCCCTAAATCGACACTCTTAATGATGCTCAGTGCCTTTGCCGGGCGCGAAACCATGCTCAACGCCTACGACATCGCCAAGCAACAGGATTATCGTTTTTTCTCCTTTGGGGATGCGATGTTCATCACCTAGCGAAATCGTCAATAAATTGTCGTACTGTATGCACCAATTGCGCTGGATCATCCACAATAAATCGCTTATCAATTAGACCATCGCTATGAATGCGTTCTTTCGTAAACGGGGTCGTTACAGCAATCACATGCCCCTTTGCATTCAACCCCGCTTCCAAGCCAGCTGGAGAATCTTCAATTATCAAGCATTGCTCCGCTGAAACGCCTAACTCATCCATCACCAGATGATAAATTTCAGGATCAGGCTTGCCATTCTCTACATCATCACGGGTAGCGATAAAATCAAACTTGTCATGCCATTCTAGAATTTTCAATATCTTATTTGTCTGTTCACAATGTGACATGGTAGCAAGAGCAGTCTGACAATGTCGTTCATTGGCGAGTTCCAACAATTCGACATTATGCTCCCACTGATTATCTTTAAGCGTTAGTGGGTCAGTCAACATCTCCTCATAGATTTCAAGTCGAACCTGTACAAACCCTTGCCAAGGTGATGATACGCCATATGTTTCCATCACTGCTTTCGATTTGTCTTCTAAATTGAACTGTTTCATCAGTGTGGTTGCCACTTCTTTTCTTGATTTGCCGACCACATCTTTGAAGGCTTCAATCACCGCGTCTTCCTTTAACGCATCAGGACACAACTTCACTACCGCTTTCGCATAGCTGATGGCTTTGAGTCGTTCTGTCTTGAGCAACGTGCCATCCATGTCGAATATCATGGCTTGAATTTGTGGCATCTGAAAAAACCTCTCACTACGATTCTTGATCTATATATTGATTGAATCTGATGAACAATTTTGACATGATTACTCACGATAAAGTAAATTCTTTATGGGTTTAATGGGCGAAAAACGGTCAATAAATGGTTTTTTTGAGGTGCTTCAGGTCGTATCCGAGGGTTTTTGCGCTTCTTGTCCACGGTTTTTGCTCACTTTTGTTGGAAATACGTCTCATTTCCGTTTATTTGATGTATAAATAATCATTAATGAATCGCAATAAAAACTAATTCAAGTGACGATTGCTTGACTGCTTTTTGCGATGATAATTCAATTAGCTATAGTTGTGCCACTTGATTAACATCAACAGGGGAATAACAGATGGCAGTCCAAATAACTGAACTCAAAATCAGTGATGCCGAACATCGTGAACGCTGTGATAAGTTGCTAGAGCATGTCCAAGATGAAAATTTAACAGGTGTGATTTTATTCGATCGAGATTACATCCTTTATTATACGGGGTTCGCATTCATCCCCACAGAACGCCCGATGGCATTTGTGATGAATCAAAACGGTGAAAAAGGCTTGTTTGTGCCTCGCCTTGAGGTGGAACATGCTCAATCATTTGCGCTGGTTGATCATGTCGGACACTACAAAGAATATCCCGATACACCTCACCCAATGACAGTGATGGATAACTTTCTCAAAGAGATGGGAATCTCTGACAAAACCGGTTCTGACAATGACGGCTATCCGTGGATTTTTGGGTATCGAGGTCCTTCACTGACTGAAATGGGCTATGAATACCAGAATGTTCGCGTGTTTATCGAAGACCAGATGGCGATTAAATCGGAAGCCGAAATTGCCCTGATACTCGAAAGCTGTAAATGGGCGAACCTCGCGCATGTGTTGTTGCAACGTTATACAGTCGTCGGTGCAAACGAAACGGATGTAGAGCAAAAAGCTAGCCATGAAGCGACTCGTGCGATGAATGACGCGATTGGTCCCATCTACCGCGCACAAAATTACTTCATGGGCGTGGCAACCGCTGGCTATCGTGGACAAATCGGACGCAACTCGACCATTCCTCATGCTTTAGCCAGCAATATTGTCTTCCAAGAGGGGGATGTCCTTGTCACAGGGGCATCAGCTCCGGTTTGGGGATATGTGTCTGAACTAGAGCGTACGATGATTATTGGGACACCCACCGATGAGCAAAAACGTTATTTCGATCATATGGTGGCACTCCAAGATTTGGCGATGGAAACGATTGAACCTGGACGTAAATGCTCGGATGTCGATAAAGCGGTGCGTGACTATTTTGCGAAACATGATTTGCAGGACTATTGGAAGCATCATACCGGACACACTATTGGCTTACGCTACCACGAAGGACCCTTCCTCGATATTGGTGATGATACCGTGATTCAAGATGGCTTGGTCTATACGGTTGAGCCGGGGATTTATGTACCAAATTTGGGTGGATTCCGTCATTCCGATACTGTTGTGGTGCGTGACTATGGCGTTGAGATGTTGACCTATTACCCGCGTGATTTGGAGAGTTTGACACTGCCTGCTTGACGAGACATCAGTGGGTCTATATACTCGCACCTTGTTAATTTCATCCAAATGAATTTAGACAAGTTGCTTAAGTAAACTCGTAATAGAAAGGTCCCGTCGATGGTCACAACGCAGAATGGCTATGTTTTTCGTGAGCCAAGCGAAAAATCCCGTGCATGGGAACAACGTGATTCCAAGTCCATTTCCCCATCTTATACCCGTTCCTATGGCTTTGCGATGAGTCATGGCAAGGGAGCAGAGGTCTGGGATGTGGATGGGAATCGCTATATTGACTTTGCATCGGGGATTGCTGTGCTTGCCACAGGGTTTAGCCATCCTCGTATTGTGAAAGCCATTCAAGAACAGGCCGAACGCTACATCCACATCGGCGGGACGGATTTCTTTTCACCTGAACCGGTAAAACTTGCTGAAGCATTGCAAAGAGTTATCCCGATTCACAACGCTATCCCAGACAAAAAGCTGGTTTATTTTGGCAATTCGGGGACAGAAGCCATCGAAGGGGCATTGAAACTCGCGCGCTATCAAGAGGGACGTTCTCATATCATAGCTTTTTATGGTGGCTTTCATGGCCGCACGATGGGTTCGCTCTCCGTGACAGCGAGTAAAAATAAACAACGTGAAGGCTATCCCTATATTCCCGGTGGCGTAACACATGTACCATTTCCTGCCCGTAATTCATGCGGGGATGATGGTTGGTGCGATGCAGTGAAATTCATTGAGAAATTCGTCTTCAAGAAAGTGCCACCTCAAGAAATCGCGGCGGTCATTGTCGAACCCATTCAAGGCGAGGGAGGCTATCTTGTCCCGCATAATGACTTCTTTCCGAGTCTGCGTCGATTCTGTGATGAACACGGTATCTTACTTATCGCGGATGAGATTCAATCAGGCATAGGGCGTTCTGGTGAATGGTGTGCGATGGAGCATTGGGGTGTCTCTGCAGATATTGTTTGCTTAGCAAAAGGTTTGGGTTCTGGTTTGCCGATTGGCGCGATTGTGGCGCATCAAGACATCATGGGCGAATGGGACTCTGGCGCACATGCGAGTACCTTTGGCGGCAATCCTTTGGCTTGCACAACCGCACTCGAAACGATAGCCATTATCGAAGATGAGGGCTTGTTGGGTCATGTTCAAGCATTAGGTGAATATACGATCGGTCGCCTGACGAAATTTATGAACGTGCATCCCTCCGTTTCGCGCGTGGATGGTAAAGGCTTTATGGTTGGCATTGACTTCATCGATGCCAATGGCAAGCCAATTCCTGAATTTCGTAATCAAGTAGTAGATGAATGTTATCTCAAAGGGTTAATTACCTTAGGATGTGGTACAAGTGGTGTTCGCTTTGCACCGCCTTTGATACTACCCAAGGAATTGCTAGACGAAGGCTTGACCATCCTAGAACATACTATAGCTACACTCGAAGAAGAACATTCTGCGAAGTTTTTGGCGAAGAGTTTGTAAAAATATTACGGTGGAAATTCAGGAGGGCGTATCCACAACGGACGCGCCCTTTTTTGTTAGCTAGCCAATGGAGGCATCGCGGTCAATATATTGTGAGTGGAATTCATCAGCCTGTTGTTTCGCTTGTTCCTGCTGAACTTCAACAGATTGAATGAAACGTCCATTCTGTTGCGCGATTATCTCTTCTGTACGCTCGACGAAACGGGTAAAGGGAGAGGGGTTATCGGCATACCGACCTGCTTTGACATCGTAGAGTGATTTCTCTTGATGCAACTCTTCTGCCGCTTGGCGATAAGACCGCCAATTATCCCCGTAGCCGTAAATGCTTTCGATTGCCGCCGCAATAGCGACAGAAAGACTTATAATCACCGTTAAAATGTATAGACCATTTTGTAAAATATCATTATCGGTAATGCGAATCCCGACCAATACCGGTACAGTTACAGAACCCAGCCCCACAACGAGTTGCGAAGTGAGATAACGTCTCTTGTTGCCATCAGCCTTATCATCAAAGAATTTCCATTGACTGTACCAACGATGTTCCATGTAATAACGTTCTTGGGGAGTGACGTTCTTCTTAATAAAAATCGGTGGGGGCCAAGGCGATTCTGGCATGACTTGATACTCTTCATAACGAGTGTTCATATCCTGTACATTGGGAATTGCAGTTCCTGCAGAGGGCAAGCTACTGATTTTTGGGGATGCCACTTCGCCTGTGCTGGTTTTTGCAATCTCAGCTGTCGTTCTCGTTGACCGTGGATTGGGTTGTTGACTCATGATTGACTCCTTTGTTCCCGCGCAATTATACTCAGCAAGTGAGTTTATATTGGGTTAGTATACAAGACTTTTACGCTTTCGGGTGATTTATTCCAAAGTTTTGACAAGTTTTTGCAAGGCTTGGCGAATGTTGTTGGGTATTGGGGAAGGCCGTTTTGTCGATTGTTTCACGAAAACATGCACGAAATACCCATATGCGGCGATTTGGTCATCCCCTTGTATAAATAACCCAATCTCATAACGCACGCTTGAATTGCCCAATTTGCCAACGCGTATCCCTGCATCAACTACATCGGGGAAAGCAATTGGCTTCTTGAACTGGCAATGGGTTTCGACAGCTAAGCCGACGACTTCACCTTGTCGAAAGTCTAAGCCACCTTCCAGCACCAGATATTCATTAATGACGGTATCAAAGAACATATAGTAGATGGCGTTGTTGACATGATGATAGACATCGTTATCAATCCACCGTGTCGGGATGCTGAGGAAATGGGGATAATCTGCGCGAGTCAGATTCCCCGAATAACTTTCTACCATAACACCATCGATTCTACGAATAGCTGTGCCAACTCTTCTCGGTTGGGTTGTCTAGGTGTGAGTTTGGTCAAGCGTTCTTGCGCGAGTGTCCCTTCAACGAAGCGATCAATATCAATTTCATCGAACCCTACGGCTTTTAATCCATTGGGCATATCAGTTTTTTGCATGAGGTTGATGATTCCATCTGCCAACACGTTACCAATGTCATAGGTTGAACTGTTACGTGTATCAATTCCCATCAACCGAATGGCTTCAAGATGGGCTTTTGGATTGGCTGATGCTGTAAATCGAAAGACGGCAGGTGCATTCAAAATGACTGACATCCCATGTGGAATAAGTGGTTTGTCATCTGGATAGCCCACTGGAATATAATCTCGCACTATACTGCCAACCGGATATGACATTGCATGGGGCAGATGGACTCCTGCATTCCCAAAACCAATCCCTGCATAGGTCGAAGCGAGTAGCATATTGGCTCGTGCTTCATGATTATTTGCATCTTGCATCGCTGGCAAGATATTCTGCGCGATTAATTCAATGGCTTTTCCTGACCAAACATCACTGATGGGATTCGCGCCTTGATAGGGCGGACGCTGATGGGGCGTGTCAGGTTTTGGGCGTTTCGTATAGTGAATAGCAGTCAGAGACTCAATTGCATGACAAAAGACATCAAGTCCGCAACACGCAATCACCATTGGATGCAAGTCTTTGGTGTTGTTGGGGTCGATGATGCCTAAGTTGGGACGCAGATAAGCATGTGAAATCCCCGTTTTGACATTCATTTCCAAATAATCAAATATTGCAACACCTGTGGTTTCGCTTCCTGTGCCAGCAGTAGTTGGGATAGCGATGAGAGGCTTTACTTTATTGGGAAGGGGCTTACCTTGTCCGATGGGTTTGTTGACATATGCCAGAAAGTCATCGGGGTAGGTGGAATAGAGATTTGCTATCTTTGCTGTATCAATTGACGATCCGCCACCCACAGCCACAAAGCCATCAAACTGCCCATCCACAGCAAAATCAATCGCATGTTGAAAAGATTGGTCTGTGGGTTCGATTTTGACATCCGGATAGAGAACTGATTCAACACCAGA
>JANQRM010000677.1 GCA_028284565.1 Anaerolineae bacterium
TCAGGTGTCGCAATTGAAAAGTGCATCCCAAATTGGGCGGTGGCATAAGCGAGTGACGCGGCGACATTATTCCCATCACCCACATACGCCAAGCGCAAACCTTCTAAGCGACCAAAACGCTCATAGATCGTGAGTAAATCCGCCATCGCTTGGCAAGGATGTGTATCGTCGCTCAAGCCATTTATCACCGGAACATGCGAATACTCTGCTAATTTCATCACATGCTGATGATCGAACACACGCGCCATGATTATTTGCACATAACTCGATAACACACGCGCGACATCGGCAATGCTTTCACGCTTGCCCAACCCAATTTCCTGCGGACCCAGCATAATCGCAGACCCGCCCAGATGCTCCATCGCCACTTCAAAAGAGACACGAGTACGCAACGAGGGTTTTTGGAAGACCATCCCCAAGATTTTATTTTTCAGAACAGGACGATTACCACCAGATTGCCATTCGAGCTTGAGATGTACCGCTAGTTCCAAAATGCGTTGTAAGTCTCGGCTCGACCAACTTGCTAAGTCCAAAAAATGCTTCATTTGTGCTTTCTAATTCGTTGCCATTGAGTAAACCAGTCCTGCGAATCAGTATAGCATATCTACACAGCAAACGAAACAGATGGACGTTAAGGTTTACACAACAGATTGTAGATAGCGGACATAAGATAATGACTAAAGATTAGCCATACATATCATAAAATATGACAGGTTATCGCCTGCAATAAAACATACATATTTCATGGATTGGTTCACAGTTTTTAGCAACCCGTATTGCTGTTATGCGCTTGATGAATACCACTTTAATACTCGTAAAGCACGTAATGTATTCCACTTGCTTGGCAAGCCCACTTCCTCATGCATCTGGATAGGCATCTCTCCAGTATATTGAACATCAAGTAGCCACCTTCCGATTGGGTCGCGTTTGGATTCGACCAATTCTATTGCCTCGTCTACTCGCTTGTCAGGTACAAATTCAGCCCGACGCAAGTAATCAAGCCCACGTAGCACATCGTAATGCCACCATGTTGGAAAAGCAAAAAGGGTAAATGCGGGTTGATCCTGCCCACGCCCCCGACCATCCTTACGATCATAGCCAATGATCTCCCCTGTAGAACGTCTGCGGAAGAGATATCTCTCAAGCAAGTACTTCTTTCCGCGCACGCGTGCCTGCGTCACTGTCGGACTCTCACCAAATTGAAGTTCGTATTCGAGCAGGGCTTCTAGCACACATATCGTTGTGTTGAACGATGAGCGAGTTGAGCCATTCTCAGCATCACAGTTCCAGCCACCGTCGGATAATTGTTCCATAAGCAACCGATCAATGATGCCTCGCACATCTTCCCCAAAGTAGGCACCAACTGCCCCAACCTGTCCATTAATGCATGGCTCGACTTCACCTACAAAAAAGGGATTGCCATCATAAGATTTATCGCCCTGCCATGTCACTTGATTTCGGACACGTTCCACAGCAAGACGCGCTTGATCACTAGCAGGGTCGAGACCCATATCTCGCAACAACATTAGGACATGCATCGTGGAGTTCCACCCATGATTCCACGCTACCCCGCCCCACGATCCATCAGGTTCTTGTAGAGCCAGTAGCTGTGCGCCCCAGCCCTCACTGATGACCCGTGAACGCTCTGCTATCACAACATCCTTTGACACAACTGTCAGATCATGTAGGACTTGCCAGCGAATCGATGGATCAGAGTCGAGTAGCCAGTCGATGACAGGGCTTTTTGGTTCTGTGTCTTTATCAGTAGGATAATGGGTCGCCATCTGTTGATACTCCTAAGAATTGCCAGCCAAGCATAATCCTCGATCATCTTAAAGAGATGGACAATCTGATGTCTATTCAAGTTCTTCTAGCTCCAGCCAATTCGTCCCAAAGCTGGCATTCGCTTTCAGAGGCACACGCATCTCATAGGCATTTTCCATCACATCAACGACCAGATTCTTTGTTGATTCGAGGTCGCCTTCTGGCACTTCAAGGACGAGTTCGTCATGCACCTGTAAAATCATCTTCGCAGACGATTGCCGTTGCTTGTTGAGTTCATCATACAAATTTAACATCGCTTTCTTGAGGATGTCCGCCGCCGTCCCTTGAATGGGCATGTTAATCGCCGCCCGTAACTCCGCTTGTGCCGATTGTCCTTTGCGCTTGGCTTTGAGCGATGGAAACTCACGTCGCCGTCCGAAGAGGGTTGCCACTTCACCAGTATCTTCTGCAAGTTTTTTTGTTTCGTCGATATAGCTTTGCACGCCGGGCATCCGTTCAAAATAAGTATCAATGAACTCGTTTGCTTCCGCCAAAGTCAACTCACTATCCCGTGCCAGTCGGAACGCGCCCATCCCATACATCAAGCCGAAGTTCACCCGCTTGGCAAAACTGCGTTGCTCATATGTGACTTCCTCTAAGGAAATGCCACTCACGGATGCCGCCGTTGCCTGATGAATATCCTCACCCCGCATAAAGGCATCTATCAGCGTCTTATCCTCGCTGATATGCGCCATCACACGCAATTCAATTTGGCTATAATCGACAGCCAATAAGACCCGACCTTCCGGCGCGACAAAGGCTTTGCGAACTTTACGCCCCTCTTCGGTGCGGATGGGAATATTCTGTAGATTGGGATTGCTACTACTAAAACGTCCTGATGACGACCCCGTTTGATTATAACTCGTATGCACCCGCCCCGTTTTCGGATTTACCAACTCTGGCAGGGCATCGACATAAGTGCTCTTGAGCTTCGACAATTCACGGAAGTCAAAAATATGCTCGATAATCTCATGCTTATCCCGCAAGATTTCGAGCGTCACCACATTCGTTGAGTAACCGTGTGTTGTCTTTTTCAAGCCTTCGACAGGCAATTGTAGCTTCTCGAATAAGACCTCGTTCAACTGCTTCGGACTGTTGATATTGAACTTGCCAGATTCTCCCAAGCGATAAATATCCGCTTCCAGTTGTTGAATCTTGGCGTCGAGTTCTTTGCTCATCTCATTGAGATACGGCACATCCAAAGCAACACCGGTTTGCTCCATATCCGCAATCACCGGAACCATGGGCATATCGAGCGTTTTGAACAAGTCATAGAGTGAGTCTTTTTCCAAATCCGCTTTCAAAGGCTCGACCAAACGATGAGTCAACGCCGCATCCGCCGCCGCATACGGTGCGCTCCGTTCAATCGAGATTTGGTTCATTGTCTTCTGTTTTTTGCCTGTACCGAGCAATTCATCAATCTCGGT
>JANQRM010000679.1 GCA_028284565.1 Anaerolineae bacterium
CATCGCCAACGGGTACAATCGCCATCAGATAATTCGCTTGCTTATCCGCCAATAACTCCGGTTCAATCAACGTTCCCGGTGTCATCACCCGCGTCACTTCACGGTCAACAATCCCCCGTCCCGTCGGTTCACTCACTTGGTCACATACCGCCACGTGATAGCCTTTTTCGATGAGTCGCGCAATATAGCCATCCACCGCATGATGAGGCACACCCGCCATCGGCACTTCCTCCATCTTCTTGCCCGGAGACCGACTCGTTAGCGTAATTTCGAGTTCGCGTGAAGCTGTGACTGCATCCTCGTCGAACATCTCATAAAAGTCGCCCATACGGAAAAAGAGGATACAATCAGGATATTGGCTTTTAATCTCTAAGTACTGCTTACGTAACGGGGTCACGCGCTTTGCTTTTGCCATTGAATGTTTCCTGTAGGATTGGTTATAACTAAGCGAAGATATAATGTATTCTAGCAAGGGAACACCCGTGCTACAAGCTGGCAACCATCAAACGAAGAAGAGGACAAGATGCCCCAATACATCGGTGTAGATTTAGGTGGAACACAAATTCGCTCCGCGCTATTAGATGAAGATTTGAACCTGCTTAACCGCTATAACACACTGACTAAAGACGAAGAAGGCTTTGAGCCGACCATGCAACGCATCAAAGAGTCGATTCGCAAGGTCATGCCAGACGATGAATCTCAAGTCGAAGCCATCGGTATCTCTGCACCCGGTCCCCTTAATCCGAGAACAGGTGTCATCGTTGCACCGCCCAATTTAGCAGGCTGGCACAACGTCCCCCTCCGAGACAAAATTGCAGAAGAGTTTTCCTGTGATATTTACGTTGGGAATGATGCCAATGTTGCTGGACTTGCTGAAGTCGCCAAAGGGGCGGCACAAGGCTACCGACATGCGATTTATCTCACGGTCAGCACCGGAATCGGCAGTGGCATGATAGTCAATGGCAAGATGTTGCTAGGGCATGAAGGACTCGCCGCCGAAGCCGGGCATGTGGTCATCATTAGCGACGAAGGACGAGTCTCCTCACTTGAAAAAGAAGCCTCTGGTCCCAATATCGCGCGTCAAGTCCGTGAACGTATCGAACAAGGCGAAACTTCTCAAGTGGAGGACATGGTCGATGGTGATTTGAACAACCTTGATGCCAGAATCGTCGGGCAAGCGGCACAAGCGGGCGATGAAGTCTGTAAAGCAGTTGTCACTCGTGCAGGTCGCATTATCGGCTTGGGGATTGTCAGCCTACTTCATCTCTTTAACCCAGAAATTGTCGTCATTGGTGGTGGTGTGAGCAAAATGGGCGATTTACTCTTCAATCCCATATGGGATACCGTTAAGCAACATGCGATGGACTCAGCCTACTGGGAGAATCTGCAAATCGTCCCTGCAGGCTTAGGTGATGATGTCGGCTTGGTTGGGGCAGGCGCACTCGCCCTCACCAAAGGCGGACAAGAAGATGTCACCGAACTCATTGCTGAGTTGAATGATTAACGTATGAAAGTGACCTTTAGCTTTACAGATGCAACAGATTTGAAATCAAACGGGATGTATGGTGTCTATAAGACCAATTTTGAATTACCCGATGAAGTCTTGCAATTGTCGGATTGTAAGGAACGAATCGATGAGATAGCAGATTTAGTCTCTCGATTTACAGAAGCGACTATAGCAATAACTTGCAAAGAAATCGATTACAAAAATTAGCTCATCAAGAAGCGGCAATCTGACAATCGGCTAGATAGCTTTCGTTACAACTTCACGCTGAAATTTGATGCAATTGGGCGCAGACGAAAGAAATGGTTCAAAATAGCCTATCCACATATTCCAGAGTCGCTTTGGATGTATCGTCGCCACAAAAATTTCTTCCAAAATTTTCCGACATCATTACCTGAGCAAATGCAATTTGTCGATAACGTGAATGAATTTGTAAATAAACTTTCGTTTCTCATAGCAACAGAAGAAAATCCAAAGCATGTATGGCGTTATGTAGGATGTCATCCCTGTTTAGTTGATAACAGCCGGGTAAAAACGTTCAATAATCGAGCTAAAAAATTCGCAAAACAACAAAAAGCTCTCGATAAAGCAAAATCAAAGCCTATTTTGTCCAACAAGGGGATGAGGGTCCCATCAAAATCGGCTACTGAACTAATCCCCAAAAACGCATGGCATCGCTACAAACAGCCTCTGCTTATCCACTGAATGTCTTAAAGATAATCAACGGCACAAAAACTCTGGAACAAGCCATCCACACTCAGTTCGCAAGCGATCAATTATCTGGTGAGTGGTTCAAACCAACACCCCAGTTGATAAACTACATCAGAACTTGGTTAGCAATGTCATTTTCAGTCGTGATAAGGATTGATTTTCCCTCTGTGTCCTGAGTGTTGAAGGGCTGTATCTATGCGCCCCCTGTGGTTCAAAACATGAGCCATGTCGAAGAACAGAGTTAGAAATGTCATAGAATTTCCATAAAATCAGGTTGCATAGCTTTTCGTGGGATTAATGCCTCTGTACAATAAAGCTATGTTAATGCGACCAGACCACCGTGTACGCCAACGGGATTTCCTGCTTGAAATCTCAAGGGCGATTACGGCGCAACTCGATTTAACCGAAGTCTTGCGTCGGGTACTCTATGCCTCGGTGGTGATGCTCGCCGGGCGAGTAGGGCTTGTTGCCTTACGCAGTGACAACGACGGCGAATTCTATGTCCGCGCCTTAAGTGGTATTCCTCAAGAGCGTGTCCCTGACCTCAACCAGAAACTCCACGACATCTTCTCTCAATCGGATGAACTTGCCAATAGCGAATACCTCGATGCCAAATTGCGCGAGATGGCAACGCTGATTGACGAAGACCTCGCGCAGTCCGTCGCCATGCCTCTCGTCTTTGCCGAACAACCGCTAGGTGTATTGATTGTCTTTCGCTCATACAAAACCACCATCACGCCAGATGATTTACTTGTACTTCAAAGTTTTGCCGACCAAGCCGCGATTGCTGTTCATAACGCCCAACTCTATGAGCGCATCAATTATGAACGGGGACGCTTGCAAGCCATCCTTGACCACAGTGGCGACGGCGTGATGATTCTCGACTCCCACTTAGAAATCTTGCACATCAATACCGCCATGGAGCAAATCACCGGATGGTCATCAGATGAAGCAGTAGGGCATTACCAAGAGGAGGTCATTGTCTGGCAATCCCTCGAATCGCAAGACTTGCCTGAAGCGATTGATGAAGGTTTGGTCTTTGAATCTCAACAGAAAGACGAAGCCACCCAATCATTCTATGTCGAAGGCGATTTACTCCGCCGAGATGGATTAACCGTCAGCATTGGCATCACCTACGCGCCACTATTCGATAAAGAAGGGCAACTCGTCAACATCATCGCCAACGTCCGTGACATCTCCAATTGGCGCAAAGTCCAAGAGATGCAAAACGTCTTCATCTCGACCATTCATCACGAACTCCGCACCCCCATCGCCCTCATCAAAGGCTATGCCAGCACGCTTCGACGTAGCGATGTCGATTGGGATAAGCACATCATTCAAGAGAACTTGGAAATTATCGAAGACGAAGCAGATAGGCTCACCACCCTTATCGAAGACCTGCTCACCGCCAGCAAAATTCAAGCTGAACAAGAGGTCGATTTGAATCTCGCCGATGTCCGCTTAGATTGGGTAGCGACTCGTGCCGTAGAACGCATTGGAAGCCAGAACACATCCCATGACATCCGCCTCAGCTTCCCGGATAACTTCCCAGCTGTACATGGCGATGAAGCCCGCTTACGTCAGGTGATTGATAACTTACTTACCAATGCGATTAAATATTCTCCAGCCAATACCTCCATTACCGTCGGTGGACGCTTCAATGAGAAGTCGGTGTCCGTTTTCGTGCGGGATCAAGGTGCAGGCATTCCAGAACGCGAACAACGGCGTATTTTCGAGCGTTTCTATCGCATTGACGACCATCTCACCCGGCGCACACAAGGCACAGGACTCGGCTTATACCTTGCCAAAGCCATCATCACCGCACATGGCGGAACAATTCACATCAAAAGTCAGGTTGGGCAAGGTTCGACTTTCTACTTTACAATTCCGCGCGATTAAGCCACTATACTCCGACAAATAATCAGGTGAAAGCATAACCAATGAAACAATCTGCACCCATTCGCTGTACCAACTGCGGGCAAACTGTCATGGCACGTATCGAAACCGTCATAGATGCCCAACGCAATCCACAGGCAAAACGCCAACTGATGTCCGGTCAACTCAATGTGATTCAATGCCCCCATTGCAACGGTATAAACCACGTTAAAACGCCTTTGCTTTATCACGACGGCTCGCAGGACTTTCTTTTAGCCTATGTTCCCCAAGAACTCGGCATAAAATCCGGCGAAGAAGAGGAACGTGCCATCGGCGACATGATGAACCAACTCGCCAACAGCATCCCCAAAGAAGAATTCAAAGCCTATATGTTCAATCCCAAGCGGGCATTCTCCTACGATGGCTTCATGAATCAAATCTTGGAAGCCGACGGCATCACCCCAGAAATGATGGAAGAGCAAAAGCAACGGGTGAATCTCTTTCAACAATTGCTCGATGCCAGTGATGAACAAGTCGATACTCTCATTCGGGAAAACAATGATCAACTCGATGCATCCTTCTTCCAAACTTTCGCGCTCATGAGCAATCGTCTAGCGCAACTCCAACCCCAACTGACAGACAAAATCGTTCACATCGAAGAGCGTCTCCTCGAACTCTCAACCTATGGAAAAGAACTCCAAACCGCACAGGAGAATCAGGTCAAGGTGATTGAAGAAGTCTCCCAAAAGGTGACTGCACTCGGCGAGAATGCCAGCCGACAAGATTTCCTGAACTTGGCTGTGGAATACGCAGACCGCGACGAATATCTCCAAGCCCTCATCGGTCTCATCCGCCCCGCTTTCGATTATCAATTCTTCCAAGAGATGACCGTCGCCATCGGCAAGGCACCCGCACAAGAACGCGAATCCCTCGAACAACTGCGAGAACGCTTGCTCGAATTGACCCAGATGATCGACCAGCAATCCGAAGCCGTCATGCAACATGCGGTTGATCTTTTGCAGATGTTATTAGACAGTGATGATGTTGATTCCCTCATCGAAACCAATCTCGGACGCATTGACGACAACTTCATGATGATTCTCACTGGCAACATCCAAGAAGCAGAACGGCGCAATGATGAACAGACACTCACCAAACTGAAGTCAATCTACGAAAAAGTTGTCGCAGTACTACAACAACACATGCAATCCGAACTCCGCTTCGTAAATGACCTACTCTCCGAAGAATCCGAAACCACCATCAAAGAAGCCATTGCTGAACAAGCCCCATCTTATGGCGATGACCTGCTAGAAATCATCGACGCAGTAGAGGACGTGCTACGTTCAAGGGGTCAGCAAGGGGCATTATCACGCTTACAACTGATTCGGGAAGAAACTACCCGCGTGTTAAGCTGACGTTTGACCTACGTGTGACGAAAGTACACTTTACAAATACGCGATTTGCGGTAGCCTTACCGACTGCAATCTGAAAGTGAAATAGTTTAAGAGGTTATAACTAAATGAAAACAATGCAATTCAAACGTCTAAGTGGGGTAGTCGCCCTCATGCTTCTGACTATCATAGCGTTGGCAGTCTCTATGTCATCTGCTCCAGTCGTCTTGGCTCAGGACGGCGAACCCACTGCCACACCCAATGATCCCAGCTGGCTGGCTTTTGTAGAAGCACGCCGTGCCATCGAAGAAGAAGAAGGTCGTCGTTTGGTCATCGTCCGTTGGGAATTCTTCCAAGACGATTGGAGTACCCAAGCCGATTACGGTCAGTTTGGCGCATTCGGGATTGATAGCTGTGTATCTGAAATTCCGCTGATGCAAAAGCGTAATGTCATCTTCGGTTGGACAATTCGCATCACAGACGCACGCAACAATCGTTATGAAGCCCGCGTCAGTTTTGATTTAGAGGATGTATCCGTCTGTGATGAAGTCAGCGCACCAGCACCGACTGTCACCACCAATGCTTCGGGTACAGCTACGA
>JANQRM010000685.1 GCA_028284565.1 Anaerolineae bacterium
CCCGGTATCGGCGTATCCGTTGGCGTATTCGTTGGCAACGGAGTCAAGGTCGCTGTTGGAGTAGCCGTTAAAATGCGTGTTGGTGATGGCACAGGCGTATCCGTCGGCACAGGACTTGGCGTTAAAGATGGTGTAGTCGTCGGCAAAAGCGTATTCGTTGGTGTCGGTGTGAATGTCGAACTCGCGGTAAAGGTTGCTGTCGGTGTGAATGTCGAGGTTGCCGTAAATGTCGGTGTGAATGTCCCTGTATTCGTCGCGGTTGATGTTGGCGTATTCGTCGGTGTATCCGTCGGAATCAGGGTAAAGGTTGCAGTTGGAGAAGCTGTTGTCGTTGGTGTCGATGTAAAGGTCGCCGTGTTCGTTGGTGTCGATGTATTTGTGGGTGTAAACGTCAGAGTAAAGGTCGGGGATGGCGATGGTGTTCCAGTATTCGTCGCAGTGGGAGTCAGTGTGTCCGTCGGTGTAAACGTCGCCGTAGGAGTATTCGTTGGTGTAGAGGTCGCCGTGTTGGTTGGAGTCGATGTTGGGGTGGCAGTCGGTGTGAAAGTTGCCGTTGGAGGTGGTGTCCCTGTCGCAGTCGGTGAGGGTGTAAACGTCGGCGTTGGGGTATTCGTTGCCGTGGGTGTGAGAGTCGGCGTATTCGTCGGTACATCGGTTGGCGTATTCGTTGACGATGGCTCTGGAATGGGTGTAAATGTCTCTGATGGTGCAGTGGTTTGCGTGGGTGTTTGCGATGGAAGCAGAGTCGGTGATGGCGATGGTTCTACAGCAATCAGTGTGGGTTCTGGTGATGCCGTATCCGTGGGACGCACCGTCGGTGTCGCTTGCGGAATCTCCGTCCCACAAGCCGTAATAAATATGAAAATGGCAACAATGCTCAGCCGTTTCATATTGCGTCAACTGTCCTTCACCAATCAATCTAACTTGATTATACCGCCAGTGAAGGAATTTGCTTGTTCCTTGCAATACGCTTAGGCTACGGCATACCTCTAGGTTTGTCATCACGCCCACCTGAAAAACTGCTAGTTCGCGCCACCAAACTCATCAACCAATTCTTGCACGACTGTGTCCAAATCAAGCGATTTCCCCTGTTCCCATGCCGTCTGAAAGTTGTCTTTACCCGATTCGCTCTCAAGATCACGAAGTAATTGGTTGAACAAAGGGTCAATATCCCAATAAGCCTTGACACTTGAGGAGTGATTATAACAGTAACTGGCTAACTCAGTAGCGCGAACTGTTTCGCCACGTGAAGCAAAGATCATAGCGGGAATAGACAGTGAGATGGTCAAAACATGCGTACTATTGAGACTTCGAGCATACTCAATACAACCCAAAAAATGAGGAATAGCTTGCTCAACTTCACCAACCCCACAAGCACATAGCCCAATAAACAGCCTGAGAAGAGCTTTATCACGATGTATTCCTACATTTTCCAAACAGATATCTGATAATGTCCAAGCCTCGGCATAACGCCCTTGATAAGTCCTCAAGGCAATTGTCAAGCCTTGAGCGAAACCAATGATTTGATTGCTATTGAGGTCTTTACCAATCGCGTGGGCTTCTTGAATATACACTTGAACTGAGGAAGGCTCTCCCGAGTACAGATACATAAAGGCTATAAGGCAAAGATTCAATCCAAGCCCACCATTTGCGAGTAATCGACCTACGTATATCGCTTCATCAATATACCGTTTCGCCACATCATAATTCCCTCGAATTAACTCAATTGACATCAGCATATTGAACGCATGAGCAATAGACATGAAATTTTGATTTGCTTGAGCCAACGTCAATTCTTCAGTCGCATAACTATGAGCTTGATCGGTTTCTCCGATATGCACATAGTTGTAACATGCTGCTCCCAATGCAATAGTTAACCAAAATGAGTCCCCAGACTGACGCAAGGTCGAAAAGGTCTTTTCAGTGTAATGCTGAAACATCTTGGCATCATTCTGTATAGACGCATGTATACTTAACAATGAAAGATTTCGACCCATTTCCACTAAATCATCTTGCTCTTGTGCTATCTCATAGGCAATCTTGACTTGTTCAATGAAGTCGTCTCCCAAATAATAGCGCGATAACACTTTGCCAAAGACAGGATGTAATGCTTCATCCTTAGCTGGACGTAATGATTCCCGTGCCAAATTAAAGAATTCAACACCATCCATCCACAAACTCCGACCAATAAAATAAATGAAAACACTGTCAATTGAACCATTAATGGTATCAAAGTCTCGCTGGAAACAAGCTCTCTGCCATGCTAATCGGACATTCTGGTAATCTACATCAATGGCTTGCAGGGCTTCCAATTGACGCTTGGCTTTCAAGTCCGATTCTTTGTCTCGGAGTGCATTCATATAGTAGGACATATGAGCGTCTTGGAGGGATTCTACATCGCCGAGTTGTTTCAGTTGTTCTTCTGCAAATTGCCTCAACAGCTCATGCACATCATAGCGTCCTATATGATTTCGGATGAGCAAGGCTTTATTCACTAAGCCTTGTAACCCTCTCAAGCTAGCCCCTGTTATGGGTTCCGCCGCTTGTCGGGTAAATCCACCACGAAAGACACTGACTTTGGAAAATACCCTCTGTTCGGCTTCGGTCAAACGATCCCATGAATAATCAAAAATCGCTCGAATGCTTTGCTGTCGGTCAGGCATGTCCCGCATCTCAGATTCAAGGAAATCGACGTTGCTTTGGATTTCATGGGCAATCTCTTGGATAGGTAATGTATCCAACCAACTCATCGCCAACAGTATCCCCAATGGCATTCCTTGTGTTAGCTTGCATATCCGTGCTACATAGTCGAGATTGTCATCGGTCACCTGCCAATCTGGTTTCACACGCTGAGCCACTTGCACCAAGAGTTGAACCGCATCATATCGCAGAGCATCTTCGGGTGTCTCCCATGTTGGAAATTCCATCCCTTGTAATACATAAACCGTCTCACCCAGCAAATTCAGTTTCTCGCGCGATGTGGCGAGTATCTTCACAGCTGGCGCGACCTGCAAAATCTCATTGATAAGCGACACCCCATTCAGCAAATGCTCCCAATTGTCCATCAACAACAAAATCTGTTTGTTCGCCAAAAAATCCAGCACCTGTTGCTTCGGTTCGCGTCCATCACTGACAAATGGATACCCTGCACTTGAAGCAATATGAGACACAATATTGGCTACATCCGATATCGGTTGTAGCTGGACAAAATAGACACCATCTGGAAAATTATTGATTTGTTGTTGAACAGCTTCCAATGCCACGCGCGTTTTGCCCATCCCACCCGGCGCAAGGATGGTCAGTAACCGCACCTCTGTTTTTTCAATCAAGCGGTGAATGTCGTCCAATTCCGCATCACGCCCGACAAATGGCGTTGTCTGGCGTGGCAAGTTATCTCGCGGACGCAAGACAGATTGAGTGGGTTCAACAACCTCTAATAAACCGAGTTCTTGTGTACGTTCCACAATCTCATTACGATTACTCGTATGCAATTTTTGATTGAGTTGGCGGATATACCATTTAACCGTACTGAGTGCGAGGAACAGCCGTTCTGCAAGCTGGGCATTCGTCAAGCCTTCGCTCAATCCCTGTATGATGTCCTGTTCACGCTCGGAGAGAGGTTCGACCAGTAATTGACTTGATGGAGGGTCATCGTATTCCATAGCTCACGCATCCTATTACACAGTTCAAATTGTTTCTTATGGCTTTGACTTTAGAGGATGAGTTAATGCCCATACTATAACATATGTGAGTTTTGGCTCTTTATTGCGACAAAACAGCAAGTTCTGCCCCAAAAGTTCCAATTATTTGTATAATCCACGCCTTCCCTCCCATTAACCCTCCCTCAGGGCGAGTGACTTTGTTCCTTCCATAACGCATGCTGTAGTCATCATCAATTTTCACCCATTGCATTCACAGAGAGGGACATCTCATGAACATCTTAACCAATTACGATCTCGACAAAAGTTATCGGACAGAACAACTTCGTAAAGCACAAGAACATCAACTGGCAGAATCACACAATACAAGTTCTCGTAGCCTAAACAAACGCCTGATGTTTAGATTGATTGCAATTGTTATCGCTGTCATCACCACAGCTACAGCCACACAAGCACAGGATACCGGAGCATCACTGGATGCTGGAGAATCGCTTCCTGATTCATTTTATGTCGGCATCTTCTACATGCAACAAGGTTATCTGGATGATGCCTTGCGGGTCTTCAATGAGATGATTGCCGATGATCCTGACAATCCCTCAGTATATGCCGCAAGAGGGACTGTCTATTTTTATCTGGGCGACGTTGAACAAGCCATTGCCGATAGTGAATTTGCAATTGAACTTGTACCCGACTATTCTATGCCCTTTTGGACTCTGGGCGACATATATGTTGAACTTGGAGATTACAGTCAAGCCCTTGAAAATTACACGATGTATATCGACATTATGGGAGGCTATTCCCATCCCTATGTTCTGGAACAAGTCGCACTATGCCGAGAACGTATCCTCATTCAGCAATCTCGCCTACAATGAATAAACCAATCATGACATCAAAAAAGAGGTGGTCCAACCGGACGACCTCTTCCACATTTTATTAGGTCAATTGAGTAAATTACGCGAAGGCACTCACCAGCACGGGTTGCCCATTCATGATGAGATAGTAGTGTGGAATCCAGCCAATGCCATACATCTCGACATGGATGTCTTTCTTATAAGGTGTAATCGTGAACTCTTGGATGTCATTCGCAATCTCGCCCCACTTGTCATTAACAGCATGGAGTTCCTGCTCATAACGTCCTTCAATGTCATACATCTCTTGTTGCAATTCATCAATCACTTCACGGCTTTCGTCGATATCGACTTCCGTCTGACGTTTGTAGCGAGACGCACGGCTCATCCGCGAGAGCGTGTAATTGGTTCGCCCTTTAAAGATACTCAGAATCGCTTCACCCGTTGTATAGAGTTGTTCGCGTTTACGGTCTTTGATTTCCAATTTCTCCGCATCCAGTTCGCGTTCTTTACGACGCAGACGATCTTCTAGCTTGTCCATCATATTGCCATATTTGATTTGCAACTTATCAATTTCATCATCCCGTTTTTCACGGGCGATTTGATAGACCTGTGCTTGGAATTCGCTGATGTCTCGGTCTGGGTCGCCATAGAGCTTGAACTTAGGATGATGAGGAATCACCAGTCTCGCGGTGTTATACATCATATCGACCAGTTCTTTTTGCAAGGCTTTCATCCGTTTTTCATCCGTCAACCCAAGAGGTAATTCTTCGAAAATCGCCTGCTCAAAAGGTTGTCCAGCGATTTGTTGCTTCTGCACCACTGGAGCTTGATATTCTTCCCAATGCACCAAACCCATCGCCTCTAAATCGGGTACATGAAAGGCATACTCACGCGCGGTATAAATTTGCGCTGACTTTTGTGTATAACGCACACTCGATTGAGCAAAGAGAACGGGTTTATAAGCCATCACCGTTTGCGTAACCTGCCCAACTTGTCCTCCAGCTGATTGTTGCCAATTTTGTAGAGCTTGCTGGCTCGTGAGCGTCGTTGGCAAGAAGTATTGCTGAATCGCCGATGACACAGGCGGTTGCGCCGCTATGAAACCTGCCGGAGCATTCCCGGTTGCACGAATAGGTTGTGAACTGCCAACAGGTGGTGCTGGCATATTTGGCTGGGCTTGCTGAATCGCAAAGTTATTCGGCAGGGGAGCATTTTGTGCACCGAAGCTCGGAGGTGGCGGTGGGAACGTACTCTGCTGTCCTGCATCATAATTTTGTGGCGGTGGTGGATAGACTCCTTGTTGACCTGTTTCATAATTGTGCGGTGGCGGCGGATACGCATTTTGCCCACCAAAGGCTCCTGCCTGATGAGGCTGTGTCCAATTCTGTTGAAGCGGTTGCTGTTGCTGACCATAATAGGCTTGTTGCTGAATCTGGGCATAAAGTTCTTGCTTTTGCCCTTGCATCATATAGCCAATTTGCTGGCGAGTCAGGGGACCTGCCAGATAGTTCATACTCCATCGCGTATGGAGCAACAACGAGCCACCTGCATTATGCACATTCCGCATCAAAAAGACCCGCGGCTTAATATCCGCAATCATTTGCTCGACATCATTCAAGTCCAACTCTTCATCCGTGGTCGCCATCTCCTGTAGACCTGCCATCACCTTCTTCAGGTCATTGCTCGATTGCAAGCGTCCGATGAACCATGTCCCGGTATTCGTCAAACCTTTGTAATCCAAATCACCCGGGTTTTGCGTCGCCATTACCAAACCCACACCAAACGCACGCGCTTGCTTGAGTAGGCGCATAATCGGGTCTTTCGTTGGCGGATTTTTTGGATACGGTGGGAAGTAGCCGAACATCTCATCAATATAGAGGATGGCGCGCAGGCTAGTAGTCCCACTCAAGGTTCGCATCCAACCAAGCATGGATTCCAAAATCAAGGTGGTGATGAACATGCGCTCTTGTTCATTGAGATGTGCAGTATAAAACACCGACACCTTTGGACGACCATTCGGCTGGTAAAGCAGGCGTTGAATATCCATCGGTTCGCCCTGCATCCACGTCTGGAAGGATGGGGAGGCAATGATGTTATTCATCTCCATCGCCAGCTTATAGCGTTGCTTCTCACTCATATACTGGTCAACAGGCATCACCCCCAATTTATCGAAGAGGGGTTGTTGAATCTGCATGATAATGTCTTCGAGTGTGAGGTCGCGCCCTTGTTGCCAATTGAACTCTAGGATATTTGAGACGAGGACATGCTCTTTATCTTTGACAGGTTGAGCATTCATCCCCGTTAAGGCGAGGAGTGCAGTGGTAATCCCGTTGATACGCTCCCGAATAGCTTCTTCTTGCCCTTGCCATTGACGAGGCGCACGTAAAGAGGCGAGGATACTAATCGGCAAACCAGCATCCGAACCCGGTGTATAAATGCTATATTTCGCAATACGTTTGAGAACTTCGAGACGGGTGTTACTAACTCCCCATTTCCCCAAGCCGGCACGCCAACGGTTTGCCACATCTGTTGCATAGGTATCTAAATCCATGCCCGCCCGACGCGCTTCATCCGCATGAATCCATGGTTTAAAATCTTCGGGTTTCAAATCGGGGAAAGTTAGCAGGAGATTCGTAATGTCTCCTTTGGGGTCAATAACAATCGCGGGGATGTTATCAATAATTGCTTCTTCCAGCATGGTGATACAGAGACCCGTTTTGCCACTGCCTGTCATACCGACGACAACGGCATGGGTGGTCAAATCACGGGAATCATAATAGACGACATCATCACCCAGATGTCCGCTTTGTCCATCAAAGGCACGACCGAGATAAAAATTAGTGGGGGCTTCAATAAACGCCATCGTTTACTCCGAAATTCGTTGAGACGATATTTACTTTTCGACACTTTGTTCTACCCGATTTAGTATAGCATAAACTGGCAACATATGATTGAGATTATCGCCTGAAACAAGTATCTGACGATCTGTTTTTTGTTATCTGACCTATCACTAAGTCCAATCGTTCAAGGATGGATACAAACAGGTTATAATGAGTGAAAATGGATACATAGCATTTGAAAGCAAGCTCATGACCTCACCTGCTTCTGAGATGAATCTGGAACAATTCAGCGAATCTGTACAAGCCATCGAAAACGAAATCGGCAAAGTCATTGTCGGGCAAAAGGATGTTGTCCGCAGTGTGTTGATTGCGGTGCTGGCGGGACGACATGCCCTCCTCGAAGGCGTACCGGGCTTGGGCAAAACGATGCTCATCCGCACCCTCTCTGAAGTGTTGGATTTGAAATTCTCGCGGATTCAGTTTACACCCGATTTGATGCCAGCCGATATTGTTGGGACAGACATCTTAGAAGAAACCGAAGATGGCGGTCGAGAATTTCGCTTTCAAGCAGGACCGATTTTCGCTAATCTGATTCTGGCAGACGAAATCAATCGTGCCACACCTAAGACCCAATCTGCCCTTCTCGAAGCCATGCAAGAAAAGACCGTGACAGTCGCAGGTCGTCGCTATGACCTTGAACCGCCCTTCTTCGTTTTAGCCACCCAAAATCCGCTTGAGATGGAAGGGACCTATCCGCTACCCGAAGCCCAACTTGACCGTTTTATCTTTAAGGTAAACGTGGAATTTCCGTCGGTGGATGAATTGGTGACAATCCTAGACCGTACCACCGGCATCGAATCCCCCAATCCCACCAAAGTCGCCGATGGCAAACAGGTGATTGATATGGGCAAGCTCGCATTGACGACTCCAATCCCCACCCATGTCAGTCAATATGTCGCACGGCTCATTGTGTCAACGCATCCCGACAGCATGGAATCGACAGACATGGTGAAAGATTATGCGCGTTATGGGGCAAGTCCGCGTGGCGCACAAGCTCTCATTCTCGGTGCGAAGATTCATGCGCTCCTCGAAGGTCGCTTCAATGTCGCCTTCGATGATGTGGAAGCTGTCGCGCGTCCATCGTTGCGTCACCGCATCTTGCTCAACTTCGAGGGACAAGCCGAAGGTCTCCGCACCGATGACTTGATTGATGACCTGCTCAAGACCATCCCAAAAACCGCGAAATAACTAACTATCACCAAGTCGCCAAAACCGCCAAGTAAGACCACCCACTTGGCGAACTCTGTGTCTTGGCGGTTTAGCTTTAGGATTTCCATGCCAACTGTAACATTACGCGAGATAGACAAATCGAATTATATAGACATGCTTCGCCTTAAGGTGCGAGATGACCAAGAGGGCTTTGTAGCGACGAATTGCAAGTCCCTTGTGCAGGCGCACTATGAGGACAATGCCTATCCCTTTGGGGTGTATGCTGGAGATAAGGCTGTCGGTTTTGTGATGGTCGGCAACTTCGATGCGGAAGGCTACATCGTCTGGTTTGTCTGGCGATTGATGGTCGATGCCGAGCAACAAGGCAAGGGCTATGGTCGTGGCGCGATGATTGCGATTATCGACTGGCTCAAAGCCAAAGACCTTGACGGCGTGTTGATTAGCTTCGTTCCAGAAAATGTAGGCGCACGCAAGCTCTATGAAAATCTTGGATTTATAGATGAAGGCATGACCGCGGGCATTGAAGTCTTGATGCGCTTGCCTTTCAAAGAGGAGTACCGGTAAGCCGTGTATTTACCCAGAAATTTCCGAGAAGATGACATCCCGACCCTGCAAGCATTCATCCAGCAATATGACTTCGGCATCCTCATCGGCATGGTAAAGGGTGAGTTCTATGCCACGCATATCCCGATGATATTGGATACAGCGCGTGGCGAATGTGGTACGCTGATTGGACACATGGCACGGGCGAATCCCCATTGGAAAGGCATCTATCCAGAGGATGAGGTGATGGTCATCTTTTCAGGTCCCCATACCTATGTCTCATCGACATGGTACGAGCCACAGACGATGATTCCAACATGGAATTATATGGCGGTTCATGCTTATGGCACGCCGACGCTCATCCACGATGTTGAGAAACTGGATGGTCTCCTGTCCGATATGCTGGCGGTCTATGACCCGACCTTGTTGGAGTCAGGTGATGCGATTCCACCCAATCAACTGAAAGCCATCGTCGGCATTGAGGTTGAGATTTCGCATTTGCAAGGCAAGTTCAAGTTGAGCCAGAACAAGACCCTCGCCGACCAAGCGCGTGTCGTCGAGCAACTCTCCCATTCCGCATCACAAGATGCTCAAGCGATCGCCCAACAAATGCAACACCGCCTGCAAGAACAAACCGAAGGTGAACCCACATGACGAACCCTGCTCCCTCATCCGACAATCAACTGCTCCTGCCAGAGAACATCCGACGACGACTCGACCCTTTGATGTTGGTGGCGAGTAAAGTGCGTGCGGGTGCGATGAAAGGAGAACGTCGCTCGGTGAAGCGGGGAACGAGTGTGGAGTTTGCCGATTATCGCAATTACACGCCGGGCGATGACCTGCGCCAGCTCGATTGGAATATCTATGCACGGTTGGAGCGTCCCTATATCAAGTTGCTGGAAGACGAAGAAGACCTTGCTGTCCATCTGATTTTGGATTGCTCGGCAAGCATGAATTATCCCGAAGATGCGGAAGCAGACCATCATAAGATGCTCTTTGCCAAACGGGTCTTCGCTGGCTTGGCATATGTCTCGTTGACAAGCAATGACCGCCTGATGTTGACCGCCATGAATGACAATGGGCTGAACCACTTTGGTCCGGTGCGTGGGCGTGGACAAGGTGTGGCGATGTTGCGCTATGTCCATCGTGTGGAAGCGGATGGTATCACGGATTTGAATATCATGCTCAAGGATTATGCGGTGCGGGTGTCGCGTCCGGGTTTGGTGATTGTGATTAGCGATATGTTCTCTCCGACTGGTTATGTGGTCGGTATCAACCCGCTCTTAGGCAAGGGGCATGAGGTTGTGCTGATTCATGTGCTGGCTCCTGAAGAAGTCACCCCTCCGCTGACTGGCGACTTGCGCTTGGTCGATGTCGAGACAGGCAAGGCACAAGAAGTGACGATTGATGCCACCATGCGGACGATTTATCAGCAACGCTTAGAGGCATGGCAACAGGACATTCGCCAAGAATGTGTCCGACGTGGCGCACAATATCTCATGGTACAATCCGATGAACCCTATGAGAAAGTCATCCTGCAAGATTTCCGTCGCATGGGTCTTGTCAAGTAAAGTAATGGGTCGCGTAGATACTGACCATCAGCGATGAGTGACGAGTTTTTAGGACTGAGGACTGAGTTGCTGAGGACTAAGCAGAATTTCAACAATTTCCGCATCCTATTCAAGTCTATGTATCTGATTTCTGTCATCTGATGTCTAAATTCTCCTATTAATCTCAGCGTAAGCCCTGCGTAAGAACTGCTGTGTACGCTATTTTTAACGATGTTAGGCAGGGTCATGCTGAACAAACTTGTCGCTCAGATACGCCTAGAGAGACTATGCTTACTCCTGATTGTTGTGGTACTCCCCGCTTGTGCAGAGACACAGTTCTCTGCACAAGACCCTGCCGATACACCGACACCCAACCTGACCCAAGACACGAATAACACTACCATTGCCCTTCCGGGCAATTTAGATTCGGTCACGTTTATCGAAGACAACACCGAATATACCATCCTCCAAATCATCCCCCGTGATGGGATTTTGCCTGTCTACAACCCTCATTTTGTGAGTGCCGAAGAGTCCAATTATCGAGATGATGAACTCGTGATGGGCTTGGAAATCAACGGCGATGCCCGTGCGTACTCGGTTGGGATGCTCCGTAGCCGAGAGATGGTGAATGATGAGGTCGGAGGCACACCCGTCCTCGTGACGTGGTGACCGCTTTGCTACACCGGTCTGGTTCATGATCGGCGACTTGATGGACAAACCTACGTCTTTGGGAATCATGGGGCGTTGTGGCAGAACGCGATGACATGGTTCGATCATCAGACTAGCTCCATTTGGACACAGCCATGGGGACAAGCCCTCGCTGGCGAACTCAAAGGCACACAGTTGCAAATCCTCCCCTTTAGCCTCGTACCATGGGCAACGTGGAAAGCCGAACATCCCGACACCTTAGCTTTGCTCCCTGACCGTATCTATGGCATCCAACCTGCGAGTGATGGGTTTGTTGTCGGTGTGGCGTTGGGTGATGATGCGCGAGGTTATGACTATCGCGCGCTTATCCGCGAAGGCGGAATCATCAACGATAGGCTGGGTGATATTCCCCTTGTGATTCATGTGAACGCCAGCTCACGCAGTATACACCTCTATGTGCGGCAATTGCCCGACGGCACGGAGCTGACCTTTACGGGGTCGGATACGGAATTGGTCGATGAGCAGACAAGGACGGTCTGGAATCCAGTGAATGGACTGGGATTGGCGGGCGAACTGCAGGGAGAAGCCTTGCGTGAGCTTCCCTATATCTCTTCCTTCTACCGTGACTGGCAAGTGTTTTATCCCCATACTGATTTCTTTGAGTGATTTAGCAAGGTAGCTTGCCAGCATATCCTTATTTTCAATCTCTGGTTAGTATTCCGTTTGTCAAAATTTGGTTTAGATTTTATCCGCCGGCGGTGTAAACTGTTTTTCGGCGGTTGGCAAGGGCGTTCCCGACATATCACCAATATTTGGTCAGAAAACGGTTTGAACAGATTTGAGACATTCGCTTTTTACCGTCTCGGCAATTCAGCAGGTTAGCTATCTGAGTTGTTAAGGTGCAATTTGGTCTTCGTCAAATTCATTGTTTGATTTTGGTTTATGAAAGGTTGACCCCCATTTTTATTGCCAAAATCGCCATATCTTTTTCGGCAAGTGAGCAGGCGGTTGTTGCCGTTTGTTGCCACACCTTCGGAGATAAGTTAGCAGTCCGTTTGATTTAAATTTCAGATATTAGCCATTCAGCAAGTCAGCTTTCAAGAATAGCTCTTCCAAAGAAATAGCACATCTGTTCACTAACACTGTATCACAAAATGCCTGCTAAGTGGGATGCAAATGGCTATGCATTTGGCTATGCATCTGCATCAAGCCTAACGGGGTGGATGTTGATAGAGGATTTCACCATCGACGATGATGTTGAGATGGTTGGTTTGTGTATTGTGGATGAGGCGAACATCCACATTAACATCCCGCCAATATGTACTGTAATCCCTGAATACTTCTTCACAGAAGACAGCAATTGAATTGCATTCATAGAGTTTAAGTGCATATCCAATAGGCTCGTAACAGCAATATTTACTCAGGTAGTAGTGTTTGTCATCATGCGATAGTTCTTCTATAAAGAAATCATCATCCTTTGCATAACGCCCTCCTGTACTCAGCACATAAAATGAGCCGGTGAATAAGGTAACGACTGCCATCAAGGTGATAATGGCAGTGGGTATCTTGAAGTTAAAACGATTTGTTATAAACCAGACAATGATTACAGTGAATAAACTGATAAATAGCCATATAGGTGACGGAGGAAACATTAGAAGGAATGAAACTATAATCCACTCTGCAATCCTTAAGGGAACATCATCAATAAGACCGACATAGAGAACACAAAGAATCAGCAAAACCCCAATAGCTGTTTTAATCTTAAGCCATTTCATCATGAGTATCAACAACATAATGAAGAGTGTCATGAACATCACACGGCTGAGAACAGGATAGACTTCTTGAAGCCTGATTGCGCCGATAATGACATCCAGCCGAAAAAGAATCATGATGCCGATGACAACAGAGATGAGGAAGAAGATGGCATTCTGATTGACCTTGATGGGGTGATGTTGGCGTTTGGGTTTGTTTTTGGGTTTGTCGTCCATAGTGACTCCTTTCAGATATTATACACCGAAATTCGATATATCCTTCTTGAGATTGCTTGACAAGTTGGTTGATTGTTCTTATGCTGTTAGAAATAATGTTCCGAACAAATATTTTAGCTGGAGGATGATATGGCTTTGGAAATTCGCAAAGAGTTGGCGTTGGGGAAATCGCCTGATGAGGTGTATGCGCTGTTGAGTGAGCCAAAGCACCTTAGCCAATGGTTCAGTGATATGGCTGAGCGCGATGGTGATAACATCATGTTTGCATGGCATATGGAAGATGGCAGTACGACAGGTTTTACGGGGCAGGTCATTACAGAAGAGATCGGCAAGCGTTTTGCGTATGAGTCGGATTATACTGTGACAGCATTTGATATTGAGGCAAATGGGAATGGGAGTAAGGTCATTTTGGTCGAGTCGAATATTCCAGATCAAGCGACCTATGATGAACACGTTGGTGGCTGGGCGTTCTTCTTTAGTCGGTTAGAAGAATTGGCATCATAACGCGTCGGCTTCTACACCTAAAAATCTACAAATTTTTGCAGAACAGTACCCACAATTCTTGAAGTTGCAACGTCAACTTGCAAAAGCAGATTGGTAAGTGAAGGATAGTTGGGTGCTGTTCGTCGGCTTGACGTATTCAGGGATATTTTTCCAACTCTACCAAACCCATTGGCATAATTACACGCTGGACGGCATTCATTTTGAAGCTGGGATGGACGAAGCTAGTCTGGAAAGCAAGATGCTCCGAATCGATCTACATATTGGACATCGGAACTTGTTTGACCGAGAACGATTCAATGAACTCACCATCGATTTAATGGCAGAGGTAGTTGAATCATGGAAAAACACCGATATATGATTCTCAAGAAAGAATTTGTCGGAACGCTTGAGTTTGCGTGTCAAATTTAGCCAAAGTGGGTTTCCGAAGCAAATTGCCAAAGCCTTAACACCTCTATGCCTTGAACTTGTCCCCGTCATTGATGAGGGACTCCGCAAGTTAAGGGATTGACAAGGCTTGTATCATGGAAGAAACGACTTGAAGGATTTCTGTGATACGACGCTTGTTGGGGAAGCTATTCCACAAACCAAACAATTTGATCGAAGCGAATCAAGTCTATCGTGACCTTGGACTGGATGAGACGGTGTTTTTCCGCCTATCTCCCGGTGTGCGATTTACTCTGCGAGTCTGGCGTGATGGACGTATTGTTGGGGGACAACAGGGTCGGTGTGTGCTGGCGGTGCGTCGTCATATGCTTGACCTCTATCCTCAGCAACACCAGATGACGGACTTGTTGCGCTTTCCTCTTGATGGGTTGGCATGGTTTTATCGTCCCCGCCTGCTCATTGACAGCAAATATGTGGCATTGCCGGAGATGGTCTTCCATGTTCATGATGGCAAACAGTCGTGGTATGAGTTGAAAATCGAGAGTCATAATGCCCAAATTGAGCGATTGAATTCGGTCATTAAAACGCTGGCTCCTATATACGCACGTAAGCACCCTTTCACGCCATTTGACACGGTGCAGGCAACACCCGCAACTCAAGATTTGCAGGGTGGCTGGTTACTCGCCAAGACGAAAGTGAAACTCGGATTGTCACCTTATTCACTGATGATATGGGATGATGGCGGAGTCTCTTATTTATCGATGCGGGATGTTCGGTCGGTGGAGACATTGCGTCGGATGGATAGTTCGTTTGGGCATGGCTTGGTGCGCTTTCAACATGATGAGCAGACTCATGCCTTTACCATGCCGCATGCAGAGGGGTTTGGGGCGACGCTGGCAGAGATGGCGGGCGTGGAATTGAAATGGGCAAAGAATCGAAAGCTTAAGAAGTGAGCATCAGATTATTGTCTTATACTATTTAGAGTGAACGACTTGCAAGGAGACCTACATGAGTTATTCTGTTCCTCCAGAAAAAATGAAAAATGATATGCCACCGCATTACCCCAAGCTTCGAGAACGAGGCGGGTGTTTAACGGCGTTTCTCGGCTGGGCGATTTTTGTCAACGGGCTAGCTCTCGTTGGAATCTTGGCACTCTCGAATGAAATCCGCAATAGTCCGTTTCAAGTCGACTCCACGATTCAATTTATCATCTTCATTCTCTTTGTCATTCAAGTGGGTGTATTTATCTCCGCCGTTGGCTTATGGAACTGGAAACGCTGGGGTTATCATGGGCTTCAATTGGTCTTTGGCGCGGGGGTTGTCCTGAATTTGTGTGGAGGCGATATTTTCCAAGCGATTATGTCAGCCGTTAATTTGGGGATTTTGGTCAAACTTGTTGGTGAAGTCGAGCATAATTTAGAATAAATCTCTCCTTGTCGAGAGTTATTCAGGAGGTGTTAATGTCATTTGCCAAGTAGAGCAGGTGATTTCAGCATCTCTCGACACACCTGTAAGAAGATCTGCATGGATGGTGAGAGACCTCTATCCTTGAGCCACAGAATCTGCGTATAAATGGGAAAGTCGGTGCTATCCCACGCCAATTGAATTAAATCTCTGCGCGCTATTTCGCCTGTGACTGCCATTTGTGGTAAGACCGCGATGCCAATCCCCTCAGCCACGCATTGCTTAATCGCCTGCACACTATCGAATTCCAAAAAGTGAGTCGGGCGTACTCCACCCTCTTCTAGCCAGCCGAGCCACATGACGCGATAACTGCAACCCCGTTCTGTCAATAAGAAGACTTCATCCGCGAGATGTTGGGGTTCGATTCGGATCACATCTTTGAGGGGGTGATTGGGTGATGCGACAAGTGCGAGCGATTCAGCAATGAGGCAATCGGCTTCAAGGGTTGTTGATTCGATGGGTTCGCGCAGGACAAAGGCAAAATCAAGGTCACCGTCGATGACACATTGCCAGCGTCGGGAAATGGGCATGGATTGGAAGACGATTCGGATGTCGGGATAGTCTTGCTGGAGTGTTTGTAGCACAGGTGGTAGCCTATAGGATGTGACAGTATCGGGTGCGGCGATGCGAATCGTGCCAGAAAGTTGATGCTTTTGGGTGATAACATGGCGCGCTTCGGCTTCGAGGTCAATTAATTTTTCAGCATAATCCAAGAGGTGTTTACCCGCTTCAGTAAGGGTGATACGTCGTCCGACACGGTGAAAGAGGGATACGCCAAGTTCGGTTTCGAGAGCTTGAATCTGTGCCGTGACGGTGGATTGGGCATAGTTGAGGGTGTCTGCCGCGCGAGTGAAATTGAGCATGGTGGCGACCATTTGGAAGGTGGCAAGTTGTCGGAGTTCCATCGCTGGTTTACCTATCAGTTTTCCTGATGATGGGTATCGAACATTTGATTTGCTCGTTGATGGCGAAATCGCTTATCCTGATTGTATCGGAAAATGGTCATGGAGTGAACCACATGAGTCAATCACAAAAACGGTCGAGTGTTCAAGTCCAGTTCGATTTTCAAGTCGGGAAATATCTGAAAGGGAAGCAGTTCACGCTTCATTTGTCTGCCGACGATTTATCCGATGAAGCCCTCATTGCGCGTATGTCGGACGTGTTGAATCTCCGCGATAACAAGCCTGTCCAAATCCTGAACAAGCGATTGGTCGTGGGGTAAATCAATCACAACCATCCTTTCGCCGATGTTTCTCATGCTATAATGCGTCAAAAGCAGGATGAGAACTATCATGACCACCGTTGAACAACTCCATCTGATGACTCTGACAGAATATATTCGCCTGTATGAGCAGGAGGGAGCGTTTGAGTTGGTGGATGGCGAAAGGATTCCGCTTATGCCGACAGTTGCGCTTCATGGTTGGTTGTTTCGTGCGTTGTTTCGGCTTTTGGATGCCTTTTGCACCGAGCATGATTTGGGTGAAGTGATTACAGAGATGCCCTATGTGATGGTCGATTCGTCGGATTGGGTCAAAGGGTCACTTGTGCCTGATTTGATGTTTTTACAAAAGACCGTTGGCAACAGTACACTCAAACCACCCCCAATTTGCATGGGAAACCCTTCTTAATCGCGCCGATTTAGCTGTTGAGATTGTCTCCTCAAATGACCGCTATTCAGATATTCAAGCGAAGGTGGCACTCTATCAATCCCATGGAGTTCGCTTAATCTGGATACTTGACCCCAATCATCGGCGTGTGAGTGTGTATCAGACACAACCCGACACTTATGCCCTGCTGGGTGAAACGGACACCTTATCTGGTGAGGATATTTTGCCAGACCTGACGAATTGAATTAGCTGAGTTGTTCAAGGTTTTAGATACCGAATAACTTATTCCCCATGTGGGGTAGTGTCGCGGATGATGAGTGTGTCAAAGTCAGCTGTTGTCAATTCATCCACCCCCAATGCAAGTGTCCCACCGAGTTTTTCGGCATTATCCACGAAGACCAAGAAGCGTCCATTGGCAAAGAACGCGACCTTATCCTCAAAGGTAATCGCTGTGAGGTTAATCCATTCGGGTAAGGGGTCTACATCGGAGCCGGGGATAATCCCCTCAAAGAAGGTCTCACGTGCCGTTTGTGAACGGTAGGTGACAATGGCATCGGTTGTGCCATCGAGATTACGACGCAGAGCCAATTGATAGCCGTTTAAGTCCGTGCCTGTCAGACTGGGGGTGGAACGGACATGGAGCCACGCGGTTCCGGTGCTATCGGGTAAGAAGCGGACATCCACTGTGATATAGAGGTCGGTGGAATCATTGAAGTTGGTCGTATCTGTCCCCTGTCCAAACATGGATACGCCAATCACATCGCGGAAGAGTCGCCATGTGGCTTGACCGAGATGGGTCATGCG
>JANQRM010000573.1 GCA_028284565.1 Anaerolineae bacterium
CGATTCAATGGTACAAACCCCAGACCAAGCTCTTGAACTCGTTGAAAAAGTAGAAGGTCTCCAACTTACGCTCGATTGGGCGCAGATGGTGACACAGAAATTTCGATTAAATCAGATTGTCAAACTACTTCCACACACCCGGCACATCCACCTTCGGCAAGCTGCCAGCGAGAAATTGCAAACGCCATTCAAAAAAGGGAAAGTCAATCTCGAATACATCATGAAATCCCTCAAAGATGAAGACTATCCGGGAATTATCTGTGTGGAATATATGCAGACCATCGGCTGGCATGGCATGATGGAAGTCAATAGCATTGTCGAATGCACCACCATGCGCGATGCCTTACGTGACCTGCGAGATGCTCAAGTTGCTCCGATGGATACAGTTTGATGTCGATAGCGGACAAACAACGCTCATTAGAAGAAAAGATCTTTCTAGAGGCGATGGGGAAACTTGATTTTGTTGAAATCACTGACTTAACAGATAAAAACGCTGTCTTTGCTAAAGTTACCTCGTTGTTACAAGCCTTTATTGAGCAAGAGCATCCCCAACTAAGCGATGAGGAAAAATTACAATGCGAAACCTATTTTATCAATCATCTTTTACTGCAAGGTACTTTAACGCCATTATTCGCAGATAAAACAGTCGACGAGGTATTGGTATTGGAGGATAAGATATTCGTTACACGGGGTGGCAACCGTCAACGCACTGATCTCAAGTTTCGTAACGAACATGAGGTGCTGACAATCCTAGACAGGATTTTTGGAGGACAAGGAATCCGTATTGATGAAGATAATCCGTTCGCAACGAGTCGTTTAGATACTCATGACCATGTGTTTCGTGTCCAAGCAACCTATGGTTCGATAACCCAATATCAAACAACACTTCACTTTGAGAGAGTCAAAGACCAACAAAGTGACCTTAATGAATGGGTTGAAAATGAAAGCCTATCAGCCGAATCTGCCAGCTTTTTACAAAATTGTGCATCAGTAGGCATCAACCTTTTGGTTACAGGGGGTCATGCCACAGGCAAGGGTGGTTTAATCAATACCTTAATCCCCTTGATTCCATACGATCCCTATGTCATCCAAATTGCTGAACCTGATTCACTCGTTCCACCACAAAGTCTTATCTTCTCGCAGTGGACAACTGAAACTGTCACAAAGCATCAGGATAGGCGAGATGTGCAACAACATAAGTTGGTACGTCAAGCGATGATGATACGCCCCGACTATCTGTTACTCGACAAACTTGTAGACATAGAAATCGCTGATTTAATCCTAGAATATCACGGTACATGGTGGGGAACGTTATATTGTCCGGTGTTAGATGAAGTAATTCCAACACTGAGCGACATCGTAAACGCCCACTTTGACGCGCTATCGTCAGCAGATATTGAACGCTCAATGGGACAAGGCTTGCAGATTATCGTTCACATGGAAGACAAAGGGATGGTTGAGCAAATTTGCGAAGTCACATTAGACGACGACAATCCAGTGCTAGTGCCACTTTACGAACGGAAGCATGGCACATTGACACGCACCAAAAACTATTTGAGTCCAAGTTTAGCTACTCAGCTGGGTGATAATCTGTCAGCATAATTATCATAACGAGGATTAATAATGTCATTACTAGATAGGATAAACAAAAAGGGAAGCGGAAACCAACCAACAAAACACTATCGACCCATGCTACCAGATGACGCGCCTCTAAGAGAAAAAATATTCTATGAAGTTCTCTCAGAAATGGATATGGTTGATCCCTATCCAAAACCAGCTCATGTTGAACCAGTATTCCAGTCGGTTGTAGAAGCAAATCATTCTCAACTCAGCGATGAGGAAAAATCACAAATCTGGGACTATATTTACAATGAACTGTTTGAGCAAGGAGAGTTAACTCATTTGTTAGCGGACAAAAGCGTGGACGAGGTTCTTGTGTTGGGCAAGGAGGTATTTGTCACGAGGGATGGTCAGAGACAACTTGCAGAAATAACATTTCGTGATAATAACGGGATACTACGCATTTTGGATCGGATTGTTGCTCCACAAGGCATTCGGATTGACGAACATCATCCCATCCAAACGATACGGTTTGTGGCTCATGACCGAGCATTCCTTGTACACGCCACGATTGGAACCCTTACGATTATGAAACCCACAGTCCAATTTGAGACAGTCAAACGCGCTCGCTTTACCATGAACCAATGTGTCGAAAATGGCACGCTATCTCCAGAAGCCTCAGATTTCTTACAAGCTTGTGTGACTTCAGGTATCAACCTGCTGGTGACAGGCTCACACATTACGGGCAAAACTACTCTACTCAATACCTTGATTCCCACATTGCCAACATCTGCTATGATTATGCATATTGCAAGGCATGAAGAGCTGTTTCCATCTCATCCAAGTCCCTTTGAGCAATGGATTACATGGACAGATCGAAGACCCAATTCAGAGGGCAAAGGCGCAATTCCTGTCCATCAGCTCGTATCACAGGCGATACTCTTGCGTTCTGATTACCTCCTAATCGAAGAAATGGTTGGGCAAGAAATCGTCGATTTAATACTGGAATGTCGTGCAACGTGGTGGGGGACACTCTATTGTCCTGCCTTATATGAAGTCATTCCAACACTAATGGAATTTGCAAAAACCCATTCACATAACCTTCCTGAAGCGGTCATCCAACGCTACTTGGGTCATGCCTTAGATATTGTGGTTCATATGCATCGTGAACAGGATGGTTCCATTCATGTTCAGCTGATATGTGAAGTCGTTCTCGAAGATGATAAACCGACGCTGATACCGTTATTTGAATATGACGGTACAGAGGTTGTCCGTACCCAGCATGACATGAGCGAGTCCCTACAAGCCCGTTTAGAATCGTAAAATCAACGTTGGTTCTTGTGGTTTGGGCAATGTAAAATACGCTCATCAAAGTTGGATGAAGCGAGTCAGATGAAGAATCAACAAAATCAAAATCGAACCCTACTGATTACTGTCAGTGTGATTGTTATTGTGGTGATTGTGGCTATTGTCACCGCACTGTTTGTCCCACAAGAAACCAATCCTGCCTTTGCGTCGGCTGTTGATTTCGTCAATGCGGTCAGTCAGGGGAATGATGATGAGGCGATGTTGCAACTCAGTGATGATTTGCAAGCCTATGTATCGGTGAATTGTCCTGATGGACGTGCTTCTGCCTGTGTACAAGCCAATATCCCCAATGAATGGGGCGCGTTCCAGAGTGCAGTCTATCGTCGTTCTCAGCCGGACGGAGCCAATGCGTGGGATATTCAACTCATCGCTACGTATTCCGAAGGGCAGGGCTTTAGTGGTGTCTGTATTTACACTCGTGCAGAACGTTTTGCTGAGGCATGGAAAATCACGCGCTGGTCGGGTTTTGTGTCCTGTGATTTGCCGAATTCTGGCTTGCAGGGCTTGATGGCAGATGATGCTCCGAATCGCGTACCATGAAACGATATCTTCTATTTTTTTTGTTGTTGATGTGTATCGCCTGTCAGCCACTTGTGCCAGCAAAGTCACCGCCACAACTTGACAACCCACCCAGCACATTCGTTGTAGTCACCGACACCACTTTTGATGCAGGAGATTTTGTTGTCGATTATCCGCACGGCTGGCGGGTAATTAAACTAAGTGAAGCCAATGCCCCCATACAAGTCGCTTTTGCCCATCCACAAGAGGACGTTGTGATTACGCTTTCGGTAGTTGACGCGGTTGGAGAAGCAACCAATGGAACAACTTATCGGCAACTTCAAAACAATATTATTCTCCAAGTAGAAGTATCAGGAGATGGAGAAGCCTACCTAATGGAAATACTCAACTCTGTCCGCATCCCAACATAAAAGACAGTCGCCAGTGGGAGCTGACGACTGTGTAGGGAAAGAAATATTTAGGGAGGGGTTTCTCTCGGTCTTTGCCGAGCAGATACCTAAGTCAGGTGTTGTTTTTGAGGAATGCGGTTCACTCTAGAAAGCATCACCACCGAGTATCCGTCCGGTACAACGCTAAGCATAGATGAAATACTGTAATATCTGTAGTAATGGATGTCATGAAAAGCAGGTGACATTCCTCAAAAGCACTACTGCGACTTGTAGTGCTTTTCGATGCGCTGAATCAGACGCTCATAATGTGCATGGCTACGATTCGTCACAGCAATTACTGTTTTCCCTCGTTCCCCCACAAAAAAGCCTGTTGTCCGATATTGAAAGGGTAATCCACGCACAACCAACATCTTACCCTCTGCCGGACGATACGTTTTACGCCCACTCAAGACACGGCGTTCCACTTCTTGGTCACTCGTCGGCAAAAGCGGATAATCTTTGACGGCTTCCACGTTCTCCCATGCGATGAATTGCTCCCGCCAAATCAGGGGTTGAATCAACAAACCATCATCCGACACTTCGACTGGCGGAGTATTGCTCAGTCCCATCATTACAGGGACCATGAGCAAGGCAGTCAACAAAGCAGAGAGCATGAGCAAAGGCAAACCCAAACTCAGCGCAATGCCAATTTGTAGGGGTATCGTGATCGTCATAATGACCAGCAACCCAAAGAGAATGTATTGGATTAGGCGATATACAGTCGGGTTCGGATGGGGATAAAAGGTTGGTTTTGCCATCATCCCATTTTATCAGGACTTTATGTCAAATCAGAGGATTGCTTGACTAATCCCCCATACACACATCCAAATCCCGCGCGGTTTGAATCCATTGATGATCCAGTGGAACGTTTTTCCGCTTGCCAACAACATCTTCGAGGGGAACGGCTGCTGTGCCTTCGCCGCGCGCCGCCACCATAATGCCGTAATGTTCCTCTTGAATATAATGCGCGCAAGCAGTGCCTAAGCGGGTTGCCAACAGACGATCCACCGCAGAAGGAATTCCTCCGCGTTGCAGATGTCCTAAGATGGTCACCCGTGATTCTAACCCAGTGCGTTTTTCCAATTGCTGAGTCATCTCACTCGTTGAGGCTTTACGAGCCACCTCAATGTCAGCAATCTTCTTCTTCGCCGCCTTGCGTGCTTTCTTGGTGCTCGCTTTCTCGCGGCTTTGTTCGGCTTTATGCAATTGTTCAGCGAGGTCTTTGGGCATAGCCCCTTCAGAGACTGCCACGATACTAAAGCGACTCCCGCCACGACTCCGACGCATTATCGCATCTGCTACACGGTCAATATCATAAGGGATTTCGGGTATTAGTATGACATCTGCGCCTCCCGCGACACCAGCACCCAACGCCAACCAGCCGGTATTATGACCCATAATTTCCACAACAATAATCCGATGATGACTATGTGCCGTGCTATGCAGGCGGTCTATTGCATCCGTTGCAATGGTTAATGCCGTATCAAAGCCAAAGGTTGCATCCGTACACACCACATCATTATCAATCGTCTTCGGCAAGGTGATGATATTTAAGCCCTTTTGATGCAGACGAAAGGCGTTCTTCTGTGTGCCGCCACCCCCCAAACAAACCAAAGCGTCCAGATGTAATTTGTTATAGTTATCCACCATCAAATCGGTCATATCTTGGGTTTTATTACCAATCGGCATCTTATGCGGTTTATCCCGACTCGTCCCCAAAATCGTCCCGCCCACCGTTAAAATTCCCGATAATGCATCCGCATTCAGTCGCATCCGACGATTTTGCATCAATCCTCGGAAGCCATCAAGAAAGCCGATAAATCGCGTGTTATGGGCATTAATTCCCGCTTTCCCAATCCCACGTATTGCCGCATTCAAGCCCGGACTATCCCCACCTGCTGTCAAAATTCCCACAAATTTACGCGCCATAGGTGTTTTCTCCAAATAATCTATAGCCATATCATACGCCGAACACTCAGAAAAACCGAATCGCTTCCTGTACATAAGACAGTATCCGAAATCTTAAGCCAGACTAGTCGCTACAATAGGGTATGCTATAATCGCGCCTTCAAACTCAGGAATGGGATGGAAACACCACATGCAATTGGAAGTTGAACGCCTTCGAGAAGAAAAATCAAAGACACAACCCAAGCGAAAAACAGGTCCTTTAACACCTGTCTCTTTGACAGTTGTGATGCCCTGTTACAACGAACTCGCTACTTTGCGTGAAGTCTTCGATTTGGTCCGTGAGATTGATGTGGTCACCGAAATCATTCTAGTCGATGATGGTTCTACCGACGGAACACGCGAAGTCATGCAAGAAATCGAAGCCGAGAACTTCCCCAATGTCAAATGTCTCTATCACGAAAAGAATCAGGGCAAGGGCGCGGCATTGGTTACTGGATTCAAAGAAGCCACGAGTGAAATCATCGTCATTCAAGATGCCGATTTGGAATATGACCCTCGTGAATATCCCATCTTGCTCAAGCCGATTCAAGAAGGCATCGCCACTGTTGTTTATGGCTCACGCTTCTTAGGCGGTCCCCGCAAAGCCATGAACTTCTGGAACATGGTTGCCAACAAAATTTTGACCCTCTTCACCAACATTCTCTACAATGCTATCTTGAGCGATATGGAAACCTGCTATAAGTGCTTCCGCAGAGAATTGGTCGAAGGCATGACCATCCACGCCAGAGGCTTCGAATTCGAGCCAGAGTTCACATCCAAAATCCTCAAGCAAGGCATTCGCATTTACGAAGTTCCGATTTCATATAATGGGCGTGAATACGACGAAGGCAAGAAGATTAAGTGGACAGATGCACCCATCGCCATGTGGACTCTCCTGAAATACCGCTTTACGGATTAATTTGACTTTGTCCTAATGCTTCCCATCCAGCGATTGTATAAATGCCTCATCGTCAGTTCTTTCGGACTGGCGGTGATTTTATTTTTCGACCTTATTCCTTTTTTGCGGGGCGACGAAATATTCAATTGGCAGTGGTTTCATGATTCCGCACCCTTCCTCCGAATCATTGGATTCGCCATTGTCGTTACTATTTATCTCGCTGTCACATGTTGGCTAAATCGACATAACAAACCTGCCCGATGGATTTTGCTTTGGAGCATCATCGGAACAGTCACTATCTCACTGGTTGTCATCTGGCTACGGCATGACCAACCCCTCACTGAACTCTTCTATCGCACCATCTCCCCAACCACAACTGGACCGCATATGGCAGGCGCGTTGATTGATTGGGAGTCAACGGATTGGTATGATTGGCGACAGGTCATGTTGGAGTATCGAGAACTCAGCATCCATGTTGCCCTGAGTCCGCCCGGATTACCCATGCTCTATGAAGCAGTAAATTCTATCTTTGAATCGGTTCCTTCGCTCACAAATCGTCTACATCAGAATTTTCTGTATTTGCAATGCAATAATTTCACGCTCCTTCAATACACCCCCGCAGAATGGGCATCAGCCATCATCGGTGTGTTGATGCCATTGTGGGCGGGCTTATCCGTATTGCCCTTATATGCCATTGCCAAACGCTGGCTAGACGATTCTGCTAAGTGGATTGCCTCCCTCTGGGCATTGATACCTGCCTTAGTCATGTTCGGGGGTTCTTGGAATACAGCCTATCCTTTGTTGGCACTACTGGCTTTCTGGTGTTTAGTGAAAGGTATGGAAACCAGTCACGCCTTCCTCTGGCTGATAGTATCCGGCTTTATTACTGGCATCTTGACCTTCGCTAATTTCTCTATTGTCCCCTTAGTGGGGTTATTAGGCTTTTATGTTCTGCTCAACACGCTACTCATAGAACGCCAGCAGGAAATTTCACCCCACTGGTCACGCCCCATCATTGTTGGCAGTGTCTATGGCATCGGCTTAGCACTGCCTTGGCTGATATATGGCATCTTCAGTGGCTTAACTCCGCTCGATTTACTCCAAGTCGCCTTTGAAAAACACCTTGAACTTGACCGTCCCTATATCCCTTGGCTCTGGTTTCACTTCTGGGAATGGGTTGTGCTGACTGGCATTCCCTTGACTTGCTTATGGTTAGTCGGTGCATTCTGCACACGACAAATCCAATCCGTTCTACCCCTCGCTCTGCTACTGACTATCCTTATCTTACTTTTCAGCAACACCGCACGGGGTGAAACAGGACGAGTCTGGCTCTTTTTCTCACCCTTTATGCTTCTGTCAGCGGGGTTGGTCTTGCATCATTTCAAATCACAACTAACCCAGTTTCACTGGCATTGGTTACTCATCGCCCAAGCCAGCTTGATGATTACCCTCGCCTCGACATGGGTTGTCATCTCTGCACCCGATATTCACCCACGCCCCGAAACACCTCCCATTGCCGAAAACCTACGCACACATAAGGCAGTCTTCAATAGCGAATTCCAGCTACTCGGCTGGGAAGCAACCCAACGCGATGAATTCATCCAGCTGGATTTTCATTGGCAAGCTCAGCAACGCATGACGACCCCCTACTTCTTTGCCGCCACCCTCGTTGCCCCAGACAATAATGTGATTGGGGAGCCAATTGTCTGGCAACCCCAAGCCACCCGCTACCCCACCACCTGCTGGCAACTCCATAAACCTACAGGTGATGTGATTTCGATTCCACTCCCAGAAGACGCAGAGGAGGGGAACTATTGGGTGAGTTTAGCCGTCTTCGAGGATGAGGATAATCCAATGATGACTCTCGATGTCATCTTGGCGGATAGGGCTGTGGAACGTCAACTTGGCTTGGGACCCATACCCATAAAAATACAATAAAAATTAACCCAATTGCTTGGCAGACCTGTCTTGACTCGCCTATAATAAAAACTGTCAAAAATTGACTTAGGGGTTACAGCTATGCACAAAGTTTCATTGTTCAGTTTCGTTATATTTCTATTGTTATTGCCAATCTCCGCACAAGCACAGGGGGATGTCTGTGGTGACTTGTTCAACCCGCCTGACTTACCTGCTAGTCCGACCACTGCCATGACGCTCGACTCCAGTGGCTTACAAATGGCTTCCTTAGGCGAATATGAAACCGCCATCACCTTATTCACCCAAGCACTCAATTCCGATGAAACCTTTGTCATGGGCTATCTCCATCGGGGTTGTGCGTCTGTCCAACTCAATGACTTAGAAAGTGCCTTTGCCGACTTTGAGCAATTCAAATCCCTCAATGGTGATTCAGCTCTCAATAATGCAGTCGATGAATTCATCGTCACGTTGAGCGAAGGACCTCAAGATTGCGAAGCTGGTTCCGTTTACGATCAAAAATCGGATGCACGTACCACCATCAATACCTTCAATCCCAATACAGCTGAGTCAACCGATTATAATGATCGCGGGAATGCTCACATCTGTTTAGGCGACTTTGAATCGGCGATTGTGGACTTCGCTCAAGCCCTCGACCTCGACAAAAACAACGCCGTCTATCGCGTTAACTTGGGCTTTGTCTACAGTGAAACCGGACGCATGGAAGATGCCCTACGCGAATATTCCCTTGCCATTGACCTTGATCCCGAATATGCCACTGCTTTCAACAACCGTGGCTGGGTCAACACCCAACTCGAAAACTATAGCGATGCCCTCACCGACCTGACTCGCGCCATTGAACTCGACCCCGAATATGTCCTCGCTTACGTCAACCGTGGGGATTTATACGATGATATAGGTCAACTCGAACTCGCCATCGAAGATTATTCCGTCGCCCTCGAACTCGCGCCAGACAATGCCTCATACTGGAATACACGCGGTTTGTTCTACTTCAATTTATCCGATTATCAAAACGCCCGCACAGATTTCGTCGCCGCCTCCGAATTACGTCCCGATAGTGCCGTCTACTGGTACAATCGGGGCAATTCCAGCTATCGTATGGGCGATTATGACACAGCCATCGTTGACTTAACCCAGTCACTAACCATCGATCCCGAATATGCCTTTGCCCTACGCACAAGGGGGTCGGTTTACTGGCGCACCGGCGAAGTAGGCTTATGTATTGCCGACTACACCGTTGCGATTTCTGTCCAACCGGATAATTCCACCTCCTATAACAACCGAGCCTTATGCTATGTTGATTTAGATCAAGATGAACTCGCCGTCCAAGATTACACCGTCGCACTTGGCTTAGACCCCAATGATCCGATTATCCTCGGCAATCGGGGGGCGGCACTCCGTCGTTTGGAACGCTTTGATGAAGCACTCGTCGATTTCAACGCCGCTATCGCCCTCGACCCCAGCGACCCCAGCCATTGGAACGGGCGTGGTTTAACTTATGAATTCACCGGACAATATGAACAAGCGGTTGAGAACTACTCGACAGCATTGACACTCGACCCCAGCTTTGAAATTGCCCATCTCAATTTGGGTTATGCTTACCGTGAATTGGGCAATACCATCCAAGCGTGCACCAACTTCGAGACCTATTTGGAACTCGTTCCTAACACCAGCCGACGAGAAAACATTGAAAACATCCTGTCCGAACTTGGTTGCGGGACAAACTAAACCACAATCTTGTAAGGGCGTACAACTGTGCGCCCCTACTGGTTTATTTTGTTGGATTCACAACTTTTAAACGCAATTTATCTTAAATATGATCAAGATTAAATGTGTCCTTTTTGCTTGCCAGTTCCCTAATTTTCACCTATAATGAAATATATGTTCGGAACATAAGTTCACAACCTCACGAGGATATAATGGCATACTTTACCCCTGCATTCAACAAATTCATGAAGGGTCTCAGCAAGAACAATTCCAAAGACTGGTTCGATGAAAATCGCAAGACCTACCATAACGAAGTCAAGAAACCGTGGGAAGATTTTCTCAACGACTTGATCAACGCCATCCGCGAATTCGACGACATCGACGACCTCCCCCTCAACAAGTTCACCTTCCGCATCAACCGCGACATTCGTTTCTCCAAAGACAAAACCCCCTACAATCCGTGGGTATCAGCGGCGATTATGCGGAGCGGAAAAAAAGACCCACTGCCGGGCTATTATATTCGGCTGGGTATCGACGGATTGGATTTAGGTGGTGGCATGCACCATCCCGATAAAGAACAGACCAAAGCCATTCGTCAAGCCATTATGGCAGACAGCAAACGCCTCCACAAGTTGATTAAAGCCAAAGCCTTTGTCGACTTATTCGATGGTGAACTGCATGGCGACAAGAACAAAGTTTTACCGAAGGAATTCAAAGAAGCCGCGCAAGATGAACCCCTTCTCTTCAACAAAGCATGGCACTTCTGGAAGAACTATCCTGCCAAAGAGATACTCCGCGATGACCTGCTCAAATTCGTCATCAAGCACTTCAAAGCCGCCAACAAAGTCAACGCCTTCTTCAAAGATGCTGTAGAAGCATAACCCACGAAATTGATACATCATGCCAAAGGCAGACTCACGTCTGTCTTTTTGATTCCTGCTACAATAGCCAAGTTATTAATGTGAATTAGATTACTCATGCCTGAACTCTCTGTGGTCATTGTCAATTACAACACCCGCGATTTATTGCGTGCTTGCTTAGAGTCCCTGCAACAAAGCGAGAACATTCACCTCGAAATCATTGTCGTGGATAACGCCTCTACCGATGACAGCGCAACAATGGTCACCAACGAATTTCCCAATGTGGTTCTACTCGCTCAGTCCACCAACACATGGTATTGCGGTGGCAACAACATCGGCATCGACCACGCCACCAGCGATTATATCCTACTCCTCAACCCCGATACGGTTGTTTCCAAAACAGCCTTACGCCAAATGC
>JANQRM010000008.1 GCA_028284565.1 Anaerolineae bacterium
CAGCACAGGTTGAACGTCATCTCGAACAGATGGAACGGGATGCGCGCGGACCCAATATGATGGGTTACAACGTAGCGGTGAAGCGAGACTTAATTCGACGCTTTGATCCATCTTGGGTGTATTATCAGCATCTGAGCGAGATTATCGACCTCGACAAAATCTCTGAACGTGAACTCAAGGTCGTAGCGGATGCGATGTGGGGATCGGGACGGGGTTCATTTGGCAATATCTTATCTCGTACCCGTACACGAGTTGAGCAAATCCGTGGCGAAATGAATCCGGGCTTTGGTGGTATCCACCCCGAACCTATTTTGCATTATCTAACCGAGCTGGTAGCAGCAGTGACTCGCTCTCATGCTCATGTGGGCTTGGCGACTGATGGCGATGCAGACCGAATTGGCGCGGTCGATAATGAAGGCAATTTTGTCGACCCCCATCACGTCTTCGCGCTTGTATTACGGCATCTCTATACCAACAAAGAAATGACTGGCGATGTGGTTAAGACCGTTTCGACTACCTTCATGATTGATAAAATGGCACAGGAATATGGCTTAACGCTCCACGAAACCCCTGTTGGTTTTAATCATATTGGTGATTTAATGATGAACGGGGACATTCTCATGGGGGGTGAAGAAAGTGGCGGTATGAGTATCAAGGGTCACATCCCCGAAGGTGACGGGATTTTGATGGGCTTACTTCTGCTCGAAGTGATGGCATATTATAAAGCCCCACTCACTGAAATTATCGCTGATTTACAACAAGAGTTTGGACCCACCCACTATGCGCGGAACGATGTTCGCCTGACCAAACGCATCGCCAAATCGGAGATGGTCAAAAAGCTAGCTGATAATGCGCCCTCGACTCTGAATGGTGAAACGGTTGAACGTGTGAGTACCTTCGATGGTGCAAAGTTTTATCTCTCAGATGCCAGTTGGTTGCTCATTCGTCCGAGTGGAACAGAACCTGTACTTCGTATTTATGCCGAAGCCACCACATCCCAAGCTGTCGATGCTTTACTTCTGGCGGGTGGTGAAATGGGCGAAAAAGCGATTCAATAGCCAGTTTTAAAGTAAACGATCTTCAAAGGGTGTCTATACGACATCCTTTTTTATTCGGACGCAGAACTCCCACCCATCAAGCGTCTGAGAATGTTGAACCAGAAGGGCGCGCCTTGTGAGACCGCAATCATGGTCAGAAGCAATCCAATCACTTTTGATAAGACCAATCCTAACCAATCTACATTATTCCAAGGCAAGAGATTCCAAATATTATTGGAATTACCTCTTTTTAGCTGAAGTAGTTCATCATCTGCATCTAAATCATTCAGATTCTCATAAGTCCATCCAATGGGAAGATTCAGTGAAATGAGTTCATTCACTGTTGTTTGTGCCACAACAAAATCATCTGTGATTTCTTGAGCAATATCGCCCAATCCAACATTGACTCCTTGTGCAGAGACTGTTCCGCTTACTGGAGTTGGGTTCATACTCGCTTCCAATGTCCCAGCTTCCACAGCCTGTTGAGCCACTGCCGCGACACTATCTCGCAAGGCAGGGTCTTCCCATAGACTCCGTGCTAATTGAAGGGAGTCGACATTCACAAACACAGCAATCACTAAGCCCATGAGCAAGGACAATTTTTGCATCGTTTGTGTGAATGTTCGAGTTGCGCGGTTCATCCCTTCATCAAACCAATCAACCAGTTGTGCTGTTGCTTGTTCCATATTTTGCGCGGTTGATAAGATCGTTTGTAGTGCTGTACGGAAATAAGGGTTATTGACTTGCCGTAAGCCTGCCATCACCGAAATAATCGAATTCGGTTCGAGTCCCATCTTGCCGATTTCGTCATCAATCTGGTCGAGCGTTTGCATCAAGGCATCCCGATAAACCGCTTCATCCAAATTAGCAATTGTAGTTCGCAATTCGTCTAAGCCATCCCCTGTCGTCATAATGCGATTAACGATGAGACGCAACCGTCGTCTATCTGCACCAGCTGGCATCCCATCGATGACATTGAGCAATGCCCCAAAAAGTTCTTGGTCTGCATCTACCCGAATCACATTCATCAGAACTTGGACAAAGGTCTCCGGTTTAATCCACGTCACATCATTGACATCACTTTGGGCAATCTCGCGCGCTTCTTCATTCGTCAACCGCTGGGTTGGCAAGACCATTTGGTTCTTTACCAACTGAATCAGTGGATGCGAAAAGACCTTGGCTTGTAACACGGGGTCAGTCACAAGATCATCTAGCCCATCACGGAGATGCCTCGCCCTCAGACGCAACATATTCGCAACAACACTATTGATTTGGGTCACTAAGATGCTAATGAGGCTATAGACAAACACCACACCAATTATGACGGCAAGAATCGCAGACATATGAACTCCCCTTTGATAGTAGAGTCATCCGACTTGAATACCCAGTATAAGCGGACTTGTACATGGAAACAACTTATCGGGTCATACAATACTGCAATACTAAATGTTGATATTCGCTGGAGTTTCTGTGGGAGTCAGCGTTGGTATTGGCGTATTTGTGATGCGGGGGTCGTGGGTTGATGTTAATGTCGGATTTGGGGTATCGGATGGTGTGAGTGTCGTTGTTGGTGTGACTGTAGGCGCAGGTGTAAATGTCTTTGAGGGGGTTAATGTCGGGTTCAAAGCACGGATAATATCGTCCCGCATATAAGCGGAATCCACACGATTGGTTCGGGGATTACGGTCAATTAGATACCATTCGGTGTCACCTTCGCGTTGAATTACACAGACTACTTCGCCTTCATCAAGAGCCTCCACGATATTGGAATTCGTCGTTGGCAATTCGCGCATAATTCCGCTTGGCACGTCCACGACAAAATCTAAACATGGTGGCACAGGCGTAAATGTGGGCAGTGGAGTCGGGGCATTCGTTTGAATTTCAATAAAACGCACTGCTGTTGATGTAACTTGCTCTATGGCTTGTTCAGTCGATTCCAGCACACTCAGACCTGTCGACAAGAACGCCTGCGCGCCTTGCCACAGATAATACACACCAAATACAAATGCTATGCCGATAATAAACACCAGCCATGTGGGGGGACCACCCCGTCCGCGCGGATTGAAGCCCATATTCAGACGTGCCTCCTGACGCGATTATCGGGGCTTATACTCAGAATGCCAAGTCTTCGTCGGGGAATCGTCAGTTATCAAGAAATAGCTTAATTTGCCGAATAAAGTCTTTTCCGACGATATTCCGCGACAAAAACGCATCTGCACCCGATGATAACGCCTCTTGTCGAGAGGATTCATCATCCAAGCCCGATATACAGATAATGGGGATATGTTGCATTTCTGACTGTGACTTTAATGTTCGACAAACCTCAAACCCACTCATATCTGGCAGATTGATATCAAGTAATATTAACTGGGGTTGTTGTGCACTTGCTTTATTAAGTGCCTGCTTACCATTTATCGCAAATGATACATCGAAGCCTTCTAAGTTAAGCGTTGCCTCCATCACTTCCCGATTCATTGCATCATCTTCAACGACCAATATCAACGCAGACATCCCCTGACAATCCCTTATTTTCTGGCATAATGACTGTCTACTATTGTACTCGAAGGTCTCATGAATGAAGAAGCTGGTTTTATTCGTTTTCTTATACATCATCGCTGTCTCATCCACTTTAGCTCAAGAGACCGAAACCCTCGTCGTCTTCGCCGCGACATCGCTAACTAATGCCTTTGAAGATTTAGAAGAAGCCTTTGAAGCGGAAAATCCTCAAGTAAATGTCGTGCTAAATTTTTCCAGTTCATCTACGCTCGCCTCCCAACTCTTACAAGGCGCACCCGCGGATGTTTATGCCAGTGCCAATGAAATCCAAATGCAACGCTTGGTTGATGATGAACTGATTGATGAGCAAGCGGTCATCAATTTCGGATACAATCGCTTAGTCCTCATCGTCCCAGCCGACAATCCTGCCAACATCGACTCTGCTGAACAACTCATAAACAACGACCTTGCAATTGTCTTGCCCTTGCCGGAGACTCCCATTCGTGTCTATACCAACACCTTGCTTGATGAACTAGAAACTATCTTTGGCGATGGCTATGTCGATACACTCATGCAAAATGTTGTCTCAGAAGAAAGCAATGTCCGTCAGGTGGTAACACGGATTATCTTGGGGGAAGCTGATGCAGCTTTTGTCTATCAAACCGATGTCACACCCAATGTCGCCGATGATTTGCTGACCATCCCCCTGCCAGATAATATAGTCATGCCCCTCGCACAATATCCAATTGCCGTGTTGCACGACACTGATTCCTCACCCATTGCCCAAGCATTCGTGGATTTCGTCCTCTCTGACGCAGGACAAGCGATTCTGGTAGAATGGGGGTTCTGTGTCGTAGATAATTCTGAGATGGAAGCCGAAGCGGAAGTCACACCTGAACCCACTGATAAACCGGAAATCAAGCTCACCTGTGAGACCGAAACGCCCTAGATTTATCCTCATCTTGCTTAGTGGGATTGCCTTTGGCTTTCTGATTCTTCCCCCGCTTGGCTTGCTTATTCGCACACTCCAAGTTCAAGCATGGACAGAGTTATCTGATTCATTTCTCATCCCTACAGCGATTGGCTTGAGCCTCATCACCACAGGCATTTCCAGTTTGTTTATCGTCATCTTCGGCACACCCTTTGCCTATTTGCTCGCGCGATATGGTTTTCGTGGCAAGCGGATTGTCAGCGTCTTGGTGACACTCCCGATAGTGATGCCTCCTGCTGTTGCTGGACTCGCATTATTGTTGATCTTTGGACGACGCGGATTACTTGGCTCGCCTTTGCAGGATATTGGATTGTCTATTCCATTCACTACCTTTGCAGTCATTTTGGCACAGGTCTTTATTTCTGCCCCTTTCTATCTGCGGTCTGCAAGAGTGGGTTTTGAAAGCATCCCTACCGAAATCGAAGAAGCTGGACAAGTCGATGGTGCAGATGGATGGACACTCTTTCGCACGATTACGCTTCCTCTCGCGTGGCGCGCCATCTTAGCTGGTTTGGTCTTGAGTTGGGCAAGAGCATTAGGTGAATTTGGCGCAACCCTCTTCTTCGCAGGTAGTTTACAGGGTGTCACACAAACGATGCCTCTCTTGGTCTATAGTGTCTTCGAGCGCAATGTGGATGCCGCTATCTGGACAGGGATACTCTTACTTGGACTCGCCGTTATCGCCCTTCTCATCGCCCAATGGCTCCGACGTGACGATACGATTAACTGGTGAAGCACTTGACATATTGATAAACTTCGATATAATCTGAGCTATGGATGTAAATTCTGTTGTATTTGCCAAAGCAATTGCTGATGACACGCGCCAAGAGATTATGCAATGTCTCTGTTGTGTATGGTTAAGTGTGAATGATATTGTGGATGTATTGGGTGGCAAGGTGAAACAACCCACAGTCAGCCATCATCTCAAGTTGCTAGAGGAAGCCGATTTGGTGTATGTTCGGCAAGAAGGTCGCCAACGCTTCTATTCTTTGAATCAAGCTCAGTTGACCTATTGCTGTGGGATGCTTATTAACAATTTCGCACCCGACTATGCCGGGCAAGTCATCCAGACGGATTCGATTCCAATTAACAATTAAGATTTTTTTGGAGGATTATATCGACAAACATCAATGAATAGTCACTAAAGATATTTTTTTACTAAGTCATATTGACATTTATCTATATATTTGGAGGTTTTCCATGTCAACACCAACCAATCCCATCCGCGAAGCTGTCCGTGAACGCTACGCCAATTACGCAACATCCAACGAATCCTGTTGTGCTACCTCATCATGCTGTGGAGGAGAAGCAAATGTCTCACTTGAAGGCACAAAAACTGCCCACGCCAACTTACTCTATGGTGAATCCGCTAATGAACTGCCTGTCGATGTCACTGGACTCTCGCTCGGCTGTGGTGATCCAGTCGCCATTGCCAGCCTACAAGCCGGAGAAACCGTCCTCGATTTAGGCAGTGGCGGTGGAATTGATTGCTTCTTTGCGGCAAAAGCAGTCGGTGAAACAGGTTATGTCATTGGTGTGGATATGACCGATGAGATGCTGACCAAAGCCAATGCCAACAAAGCCCAGATGGGTGTCACCAATGTCGAATTCCGTAAAGGTTATATCGAAGATTTGCCCGTTAAAGACAACACTGTCGATATTGTCATGTCCAACTGTGTCATCAATCTATCCCCCGACAAATCCTCTGTCTTCAGCGAAGCCATCCGTGTCCTCAAGCCCGGCGGACGTGTCTCCATCAGCGACATCGTGAGTGAAGGCGAATTCAGTGATGCGGTACGTGCGGATATGTCCAAATGGGCAGAATGGGTCACTGGAGCGATTGATGTGAATGACTACAC
>JANQRM010000022.1 GCA_028284565.1 Anaerolineae bacterium
GCGAGATCGAAGCCGCCCAAAAGAATGCCTTACCTAATCTCATCACACTAGGTGATATTCAAGCCGACCTCCACATGCACACCATATATAGCGATGGGCAAGCCAGTATCCGCGAGATGGCAGAAACCGCAATAGTGCAGGGACACAAGTACATCTGTATCACCGACCACTCTCGTAGTTTAGGCATTGCCAACGGTTTGTCGATAGAACGCTTGCTAGAGCAACAAACCGAAGTCCACCAAATCAATGATGAATTCGGAGATGACTTTCATATTTTGCATGGCACGGAGATGGATATCAAAGCCGATGGCTCAATGGATTATCCCGATGACATCCTCGAACAACTCGACTTTGTGATAGCCTCACTCCATGTCAGCCTCTTGCAACCGCGTGAGCAAATCACACAACGTCTCCTCAACGCCATCCAAAACCCGCATGTTGATATGATTGGACATCCCTCTGCCCGACTTTATCCTTCACGAGAACCAGTAGATGCTGATTGGGATGCAGTTTTCGAGGCGGCGACGAAACATCAAACCGCATTAGAAATTAATGCCAATCCTCATCGCTTGGATTTGAAAGGTGAATACGCTCGACGAGCCATCGAAATGGGCATTCTCTTGTCGATAAACACAGACGCGCACAATTTGGAATCGCTCAATTTGATGCGCTATGGTGTATCCACAGCTAGGCGTGGTTGGGCAGAAGCCAAAAATGTGATTAATACTTGGTCATTTGAAAAATTTAGCAATTGGGTGAAGAATCGGGGTTAAAGAGACGCGAGGAATCCGATGACAGACCAGTTACCCCCAATCGAACCCGATCCCAATGAGGAAACTGCGCCAACGGACTTAGAACGTACGCGCGCTAGTCAACCCATTTCGCCCGATGATGTAACGCAACCTGTGAGTGCCACCCGCAGCATCGCAAAAGTTCATGAATCACAACCCCGTCGTCCACGCCAGCCAACAGCCTACACGCCACGCCAACGTCGTCTACCACCACGCAAACGAGACAGCGCGCTCTACTTCCCATTGTGGTCATTGGCACTCATGCTCATCATCGTCTTAGGCATTGCCTTTGCGATTGTCTTTGCGGTTGCCAATTTAGGTAATCAATCCATTAGTGAAGCCGACCCCATCATTCGGATAATCACTGCCATACCCAGCAACACACCCATTCCTGCGAACAATACTTCATTTGCAACACCAACCTTCCCACCCAATATCGAAGTCGTGCCACAACAAACACCATCCGATTTAACCTTATCAGGACCCGCCTTACCAACTATCTCGTTTACCAATACCCCCACCCCTATTACAGTCGGCAGTGTTATCGCCGTAGAAGGAGTCGGTGCAGACGAACTGAATATCCGTGATGTCGCAGGTATCACTACCAGCACCATTTTGTTCCGCGCACCAGAAGGTGAACAATTCACTGTGGTAGAAGGTCCAACTCAAGCCGACGGTTTTACATGGTGGCGCATCCAAGATCCCACAAATCCCGATCGCAGTGGATGGGCAGTCGCCAACTATCTCATCATTCCCAATCAACCCTAGAGGAAGCAATGTCAGATAAGCTAGCCAAACGTGCCGAAGAACTCCGTAAACAACTCAACTACCATAGCTATCGTTACAATGTCCTCAATGACCCGATAGTAACTGATTATGAATACGACAAACTCTTCAACGAACTTCGCCAACTAGAAGAAGACAATCCCGAACTCGTTACCCCCGATTCACCCACCCACCGCGTCGGCAGTGATTTATCTGAAGATTTTCCCAAAGTCCAACATCCAGCTCCCATCCTCAGTCTTGCCAATGCCTTTAGCACAGAAGATTTAGAAGCATGGGAAACACGTAATCTCAAACTGCTAGCAGAAAATACCCAACTTGATTATGTCCTCGAACCCAAACTCGATGGACTATCTATTGTCATCACCTATGAAAACGGAGTCCTGAAACAAGCGGCAACGCGCGGAAATGGCGAAATCGGCGATGATGTCACCGCCAACATTAAGACCATTCAATCAGTCCCCTTACGTATCCCTGTCGAAACCGACAAACCCTCCCCACCATCAATACTAGTCGTACGAGGCGAAATCCTATTCCACAAAGATGCATTTGAAGCCCTAAACGCTTCTCAAGAGGAACAAGGACTACCCCGTTATGTCAACGCTCGCAATACCGCTTCCGGTTCATTAAAGCAAAAAGATTCACGGGAAACAGCTAAGCGAGACCTAACAGCTTATATCTACAGTATCGTCTCCAGCAGTGAAGCAATATGGGATACCGAGTGGGAAAGTGTGGGATTCTTGCAAGATATGGGCTTCAAAGTCATCCCAGATGCCCAACATTATCCCGCGTTATCCAACATTATCCAACAATTACCTGCATGGGAATCCCGCAGAAACGACCTCGTATTTGAAATTGACGGCTTGGTGATAAAAGTCAATAACTTATCCTATACTCGTGAACTTGGGGTCGTCGGCAAAGACCCACGAGGAGCAATTGCTTACAAATTCCCATCAGAAGAAGCGACAACCAAGCTCATTGGCATCACCATTGGAGTTGGACGCACCGGAAAGATCACACCCACTGCCCAACTTGAACCTGTTTTCATCGGCGGAGTCACTGTCTCCAATGCCAGCTTGCACAATTATGATTTAATTGAACAACTCGATATTCGTATGGGCGATACGGTCATCGTCAAACGTTCTGGCGATGTCATTCCCTATGTAATTGGGCCCGTTGTCGGCGCACGAACTGGTACCGAAACACCAATAACCCCGCCAGAAAAATGCCCACACTGCGATACCCCCCTACAAAAAGCCAAAGATGGGGTCGATTGGTATTGTCCAAATCCACAATGTCCAGAACGAGTATTCCGTAGCCTAGAGTTCTTCGTCTCACGTGGCGCGATGGATATTGAAGGCATGGGACCGCAAACCATCCAAACCCTAATCGAGCAAAATCTTATCCAAGATGAAGCCGACATTTTCTATCTCCAAGCCAATAAACTCTTGGAATTGGAAGGCTTTGCCGACAAAAAAGTTGAGAATTTACTAGCTTCTATTGAAACAGCCAAATCACGCCCACTCACACAATTACTAACATCTTTGGGGATAGACGGCGTAGGTTCAACCGTTGCAGGCTTACTCACAGACCGCTTTCACTCACTCGATGAATTGGTCACATCATCCAACAGTATCCAACAAGCCCAAGCAGAATTTGAAGCCCTTGCCCAACCACTTATTAATGCAGTAAACAGCGATTTAGTCAGGCATCGTGACGATATTCAGCGCATTCAATTCCGCCTCAACAACGCCCTCACAGAACTCGCACCCCGCTATCTCGATGCATCCGACTTATCCACCCGCCTCACCCGCTTCTTCAAACCCCTGCAAGAAGTCACAATTCCCGATGTGGATAGCATCACCAACAAATTACAACATCTCATTGATACCGCCAAACCACTCCTTAGCATTGACGGACTCGGACCCATTCTGGCGGAAAACATCATCCAATGGTTTGCCGATGAGCATCATCAACGCCTCATTCAGAAAATGAAAGAGGCTGGAGTCAACATGCAAGCCGAACAAAAAGTGCTAGCTGGGAATTCACTCGAAGGCAAAACCTTCGTCATTACGGGTACAATGAGCGTCCCGCGTGGCGAGATAAAAGACCTCATCGAATCCAATGGTGGTAAAGTCACAGGAAGCGTCAGCAAAAAGACCAGCTATGTCATTGTAGGTGATTCACCCGGTAGCAAAGCTGACAAAGCCCAACAACTCGGCATTACCATCCTATCTGAAGATGACTTACGCAAGATGGTCAGCTAATTGATGACCAACGGCATCATCACCATCAAAAAGGGACGCGAAAAGCCCATTCGCAACCAACATCCATGGATATTTTCCGGCGCAATCGCAGATGCAAAAAATGCTAATGCTGGAGAGATCGTCACCATTGTTGACCACAAAGGCAACTTCCTCGCACGTGGCTATTGGAATCCCAAATCACAGATTCAAGTCCGCATCCTCAAGTGGCAAGACGAACCCATCAACGATGAATGGTGGTATCGCATGTTAATGCGTGCCATTATGGCGCGCCTCGCCGACAAACGCCTACATCGAGGTAGTATTACTGGTTTTCGCTTGGTCAACGCAGAGAGCGATTTCATCCCCGGCTTAGTTGTCGATTACTATGCAGGCTACTTAGTTCTTCAAGCCCTCACACTTGGCATTGATAGACGAAAACACACAATCGCACAACTTCTTAAAGACATCTACCACGAGATTTATCCCGAACTCGAAGAGGATTCTGAGGTGGAAGCCGTCGTAGGGGTTTACGAGAGAAGTGATGTAGACATCCGCAAACACGAGGGCTTATCTGATGAAACAGGCATTCTATTAGGAAACCCACCGCCTCAGCTAATCACCATCCGAGACAGGCTTTTAAGCTACCAAGTCGATATCATCAACGGACACAAGACCGGCTTCTATCTCGACCAGCGCATCAATCGCCACCTACTACAAGATTTGATTGCCAATGATTTCACACCAGAGAGTGGTGGGCATCGGGTGCTGAACTTGTTTTCCTATACAGGCGCATTCGGAGTCACCAGTCTCTTTGCAGATTTCGGTTTACCCGGTCACATCACCAACGTGGATGCCTCCTATGATGCCTTAGAACTCGCCGAAGCCAACTTCAAGCTCAACTTTCATGGACAAGACGATGGTGCCAACTACATTGACTACGCCAAATTCATCCAAGCTGATGCCTTCAACTACCTCCATCATTGCGTATCAGAAAACGAAAAATACGAACTCCTCA
>JANQRM010000092.1 GCA_028284565.1 Anaerolineae bacterium
CTTATCATCCAAACTTACACTTTGTTCGCCAACAGATTCTTCATCCACAACAAGAGATTTTGAAGAGTTTAGGTGTACCGAAAAACGACATTCCATCAAACTATTTAGGAATAAATTTAATCACTTCTCCAAAAGAATTGGCAGGCTTTCTAGTTGCATTTGACTTGCTTTCAAATAATACAGTCCACAGAAAAGGGATAATTATTCCGGGTACACATAGTAGAGAAGATTTTTATGATTTGTTATCTATAAATGGACAAAACGTGAAATTGGATTTTGTGAACATTCAAGGAATACCTAGCATATTAGGTAATCCTTTTCTATTACATCATTATGAAGACTATTACATGAGTGAGGTTAACTATGCAATACGTTAATCTGGGGAAGTCGGGACTGAAGGTTTCGCGGATATGTTTGGGCATGATGAGCTACGGGACTTCACGATGGCGCGATTGGATTTTGAATGAGGAAGAAGGTCGTCCATTTATTCAAAAAGCCTATGAAAGCGGAATCAACTTCTATGATACTGCCAATATGTATTCGCGGGGGGTAAGTGAAGAAGTCACAGGCAAACTGTTGAAAGAAGTGGCAACACATCGAGAAGAAGTTGTTATTGCTACGAAGTTATTTTTCAATATGGGCGATGGTAAGCCGAATCGGGGTGGCTTATCGAGAAAGCATATCATGGCGAGCATTGACGCGTCCTTGAAACGGTTGGGTACAGATTATGTGGATATTTTACAAACGCATCGCTGGGACAATGAAACGCCAATCGAAGAAACGATGGAAGCTCTACATGATGTCGTGAAAGCTGGCAAGGCGCGGTATATCGGTGCGTCGAGTATGTGGACGTGGCAATTTGCCAAAGCACAATACATTGCAGATTTGAATGGATGGACACGATTTCAAACCATGCAAAACCACTACAATTTGATATATCGGGAAGAAGAGCGCGAGATGATTCCCTTCTGCCAAGATCAAGGTGTTGGACTGATTCCATGGAGTCCATTAGCACGAGGATTCTTGGCTGGCAACCGAACACCTCAAAAAGATGAAGGAACATCACGAGCGAAGACAGATGATTTTGCTCATTTCATGTATTATCGAGATATTGATTTTGATATTGTTGACCGTTTGAGAGCCGTGGCGGAACGGCTGGGTAAAAAGCCAGCACAAGTGGCGTTGGCATGGATGTTACACAAACCAGCGATTCATAGTCCGATTATTGGTGCAACAAAGATGTATCAATTGGAAGAAGCGATTGATGCGGTTGACATCGAATTGACGGAAGATGATATGATGAGTTTAGAAGAATTGTATCAACCCAAACCTATATTGGGGCATAGTTAGAGTTAAGTGTGAGGGCATATCAACAAGACATGCCCTTTTTGATTTATAGCGCAGGCACTTCGTCGGGGTGGGTGACTTCACGTTGGCTGTTAAAGGGTCGGTTGCCCAAAATGGCTTCAATACGAGCTTGAATCTCGTAAGATAATTCAATATCGAGGGCTTTGATATTTGATAGAATGTGTTCGGGCTTGGTAGCACCTGTGATGACACTATCAACATTGGGGTGATGGAGTGTCCATGCAAGAGCAAGTGCAGACATTTCAACACCGAGTTCTTTCGCAAGTTCGGTCAATTCACGAACCGTTTCGATACGATGTTCCGCGATATTATCCGAGGGTTCATCACTATCAGATTTGCCAAAGCGACTGTCTTTGGGAATGCCATCGTTATATTTGCCAGTGAGCAAGCCTTGTGCAAGTGGGCTATACACGGTTAATCCAATCCCATTTTTACCTAAAACAGTTTCCAAATCACCTTCAACATATTGGCGGTCTAGCATATTGTAGCGGGGTTGTTCGACGACGGGGCGATAGGCATTGCGACGGTCTGTGATGGCGAGTGCTTCTTGAATTTGATGGGCTTGCCACATACTAGTACCCCAGTACAAAATCTTGCCTTGATGAATGAGGTCACTGATTGCCATGATGGTTTCTTCGGTAGGAGAATCGGTATCATAGCGATGGCAGAAGAAGATGTCGATGTAATCTAAGCCAAGTCGTTGCAAGGACGCATCGACAGATTGGATGATGTGTTTGCGAGATAACCCTCTGTCGTTGACATCATCTGACATGGCGGCAAAGGCTTTGGTGCTGATGACAAGTTTACTTCGGTCAAAATCTTTAATCGCTTTTCCAACTGTTTTTTCAGCTTCACCTTTGGCGTAGATATTGGCAACATCAATGAAATTGATGCCATTTTCGATAGCCGTATGGATACATTTGATGGCGTTGGCTTCTTTGACGTTATCACTGCCATACGTCAACCAAGCACCTAATGAGATGGCACTAATTTTCATTCCAGCCATGCCTAGACGATTATACTGCATGGTGTGTCCTTTCTGCTGATGAGGTGTTTCGTTTGATAGAGAGACTATAGCAAATCTTGGGCAATGTTGCAGGAGATGGGGTGGCGATATATGATAGGTCATCATTTAGATAGGGGTTGGAGACGAAACGAGTGAGTTCTCGGCAGGTGAAGATAGCGGCTTCAATTTTAGCGGCTGATTTTGCGCGATTGGGTGAGCAAGTTCAAGAAGCAGAGGTGGCAGGTGCGAATTGGATTCATATTGATGTGATGGATGGACGATTTGTTCCGAATATTACGATGGGTCCGTTGGTTGTAGAAGCTGTCAGAAAAATCACAAATTTGCCGTTGGATGTGCATTTGATGATTGTGGAGCCAGAGAAATATATTCAGCAATTTGCTGAGGCAGGGGCAGATAGCATCAGTGTGCATCTTGAAGCGAGTCCAAATTTGCACAGAACACTGCAAGCAATTCGAGAGTTGGATTGCAAGGTGGGAGTGGCGATAAATCCACATACAGGAGCTAGTGCATTGTCTGAAGTCATCCATATGCTAGATTTAATCAATGTGATGACGGTGAATCCGGGGTTTGGTGGGCAGACATTGATTGAAGCGACACTGCCAAAAATTCGCCAGTTGAAAACAATGACTGAACAAACAGAGCATGGAATAGATTTAGAAGTGGATGGGGGCGTGAATTCGGAGACAGTGAAGCAAATGGTGGATGCTGGGGCAAATGTGTTAGTCGTTGGGTCAGCAATATTTAATTCAAGATATTCGGTAAAGGCAGGTGTTGATTCAATCAAAAAAGCGATGATTTGAGCCGTGATAAACAGGGTAATTTAGTGTTCTGTTTGAAGAACTTTAATATTTTGAAGCGTGATACGAATAATATTCTAACCCGAAACCTACCAATTGAAGCAGGAAAAACAGTATATAGAATATTTGTTCTTAAATTTGTTTATTTCAGATAGCCATTTGAAATGAAATTATTGGACTAGATTTGGTTTAGAGGTTGTGATGACTGTTGAATTGGATACAACCATTTGTGATGGGCATTTGCTGAAGTGGTTAGTAGCGGCGGGTTTGGCTTGGCTTGAACATAATATGGAACGAGTCAACCATATGAATGTCTTCCCTGTACCGGATGGTGATACAGGTATCAATATGTATCACACGATGCAACGAGCATATCAAGAAATCGCGGGCTGGCATGAAGCGCATGCTGGTAAAGTCGCTCAGGGTGTTGCAAAAGGCGCGTTGATGGGGGCGCGTGGTAATTCAGGGACTATCTTGTCACAGTTGTTGCGTGGCTTTGCAGATGGCTTGCAAGATGAAGAAATGATAACATCTCCTGTGCTGGCAAAAGCCTGTGAAGAAGCAATCAAGAGAGCCTATGCGAGTGTCAAAGAACCGGTTGAGGGGACGATCTTAACGGTTGCTAGAGATGCTTCTGAGGCTGTTTCAAAAATTGCTCAAGAAGAGGTTGACCTGT
>JANQRM010000113.1 GCA_028284565.1 Anaerolineae bacterium
TTTGCGCCATGCTGGACGATCAAAATTAGCAGGTAGGTTTGTCCGAATGTTACTCCTGATTGGGATGAGTCGATGGTGTGATAGCTGATTCACTCGTGCTAAGTCTTCATGATTCGTCACAATTACCCCAGCCGACTGTCGAGCAAGGTACATGACAATCCAATCGCGTAATCGCCCTGCTTTGGGAAAGAGGTAGGGAAAGCGCAAATCATGAAAGGTTGTGACAAGGGGCGTTTTGACTCTGTGTGGTAAGAAGTGAATCCATGGTGACATTTCGTAAGCGGCTGTCTGGAATTGGAGGTTAATGAGGTGGAGTTGATGCTTCTTTGCCCATTGTTGAATTGTTTGCCAACTGTTTAACCCCCACGATGTAACCGTTTCGACTGGAAATTCATTGCTGACTGTCCCTTCACGGCTCAGCAAAAAGATGTCATTGTCGTTTTCAGCTAAGGTTTCGGCAAGGATGCGCGTGTAGGCTCCGACTCCACCGGGCATGGGGGGATATTCGCCTGTGATGATTCCAATTCGCACATCAATTCGCTTTCAAGCCTGTTCGTAGGACTTGCCAGTAGGTTTTGATTCGTTCTTTCCGCATTGACCGCTTGTGTCCGACGAGGGATTTTAGGTATTCGATAAGTAATTGCCAGCCATAATTTATCAGTAAAAAGAGGCGGAGAATCTGCGCTTGAACGGGTCCATGATGCTTACGGAAATAGTGAATCTTACTCTGATTAAAGAGGATATGTTTGCGTGCGGTGGCTTGTTCGCTACTTTTTCCGCCATGATGGATAATCTGTGCTTCTCCGAAATAAATCACATCCCAGCCGTTGTCCTTTGCACGCTTACAATAATCCAGTTCCTCCGAATACATGATGAAATCGGTATCTAACCCGCCAATCTGCTCATAGACTTCATGCCTTATCATCATGGCAGACCCCTGTACCCAATCGACTTCAGCAATCGAATCATCTGCAATATCCTCTGCATAATAGCTTACCATCAACGAACTTGGTGCAAATAATTGTAGCCACGTGCTTTCAAAGAGGGCGGTTGTGAAGGTTGGAAATCGTCGTTTGCTGGATTGTGTTGTTTTGTCCGTATTAAGTGTGTGCGGTCCCAATATGCCGACTTTGGGATTCGCTTCTAAATACTGAAGCATCTGCGGAATGGCATACTCAACAATTTCTGTATCAGGGTTTAACAAGAAAAGATATCTTCCCTGTGCTTGCTCCAAGCCTAGATTGTTCCCGCGCGTGAATCCCACATTTTCAGTTTGAGCGAGTAACTTCACCCATGGATATTGCTCCTGAATCATCGTCACGCTGTTATCTGAACTGGCTGAATCGACGACAATCACTTCGACGGTTGGCTTATCTGCTTGTGGTGATTGAATCGCAATATGCCCATTGTCGATACTTGCTAGACAAGCATCCAACAAATCCATAACATTCCAATTCACAATGATGATAGAGACATCGACCAAGAGATTGACTTCCTCAATTTGCTCGAGCAAATTTTACCAGCCTTTTACAAATTCACAGAGATTTGATTACAACTCCTTTGTAAGGTGATGTCATACAACGATTAATCACAAAGGATACAACGCATGTTCAAAAAACTCTCACTTCTTCTCATTGTTCTCGCGCTTGCTTTACCGCTAGGCATTGCCTCTGCTCAAGATGAAGACCGTCCAACACCCGGACGGCATGTAGCACGACAATTAGCCGAAATCATTGTTGATGAGACGGATTTAGCAATGTCTGAATTGCTGGCATTGCTCTTTGAAGATGACATGACAATGGCAGAAATCATCACGGCAAATGGTGGAGATGTAGATGTCGTGGCAACACGCACCATCGAAGTTATCACCAATCGCATCAATGAAGCCGTTGCTAATGGTGAGTTGCCTCAAGAACGCGCCGATCAAATTCTCGAAAACCTTGAACAGTCTGTCTACGATGGCTTGAACAGTGAATTGGAACCCCCTCGCGCCAACCTCCGTGACCGTCTGTTGCGTCAACATCGGAATACGCTTATGCAAGTTATTGTAGATACAACTGGCTTGCAACCCCGCGAGATTCTCAGAGAACTGCGCGTTGGCGGGACTTTAGCTGACATGATTACCGCGAATGGGGGCAATGTTGATACCGTGATTGACACAGCGATTGCTAACGCGACGACAGAAATTCAAGGTTGGGTTGCAGAGGAACGTATCACACAAGAACAAGCGGATGACATGATTGCCTCACTCGATACGTTGTTCACAGAAATGGTGAATCATGAATTTGAGCCACGCAACAATCCCCCAAGCACGGATAGCTAGGTCATAAACAGACTGAACTTAGAGGTATATTCAAGCGAATATGCCTCGTTTATGATTGAGGCAGATGAAAAAGTCGCTCAGCATTCTCCGTCGTAGTTCGACCTATATCTTCTGACGTGATTTGATGCAAAGATGCAAGTCGTTCCACGATATAGGGAATATAAGCTGGTTCGTTCCGCTTTCCGCGATAGGGATGAGGTGTGAGAAAAGGTCCATCTGTCTCCGCAAGGATGCGATTTGTTGGCGTTTGTCTTGCGACCTGACGCAATTCTTCAGCTTTCTTGAACGTAATCGGTCCGGTAAATCCTAGATAAAAGCCACTCTCAACGGCGCGCTGGGCGATATCGGCTGGGGCAGAGACAGAATGTAAAACCCCTGCCCTATCTTTCAATGAATCAGGTAACGTTTCTGCCCATGCTTCAAGAATGTTGATGGTATCCTCACTGGCTTCCCGATTATGGATGATAACGGGTAATTCCAGTGTGGATGCAAGGTCGAGTTGGGCTTGGAAGGCGCGGTGTTGCGTGTCTTTGGGGCTTTTATCCCAATAGTAATCTAAGCCGATTTCTCCGATAGCAATCACTTTAGGATGGTTGGATAGTTTCTCAATTTCCTGCAAGGTCTTATCATCAAAATCTACGGTGCTATTGGGGTGTACCCCGACAGCCACATAAATTCCCGTGTACTTATTGGCTAGGGTGATGGCTTCATGGGATGTTTGTATATCCACAGCCGGAATGATGACGCGATTAACACCTGCCTCTTGTGCGCGAGAGATAATTGCATCTAAGTCATCTGAATATTGATGAAAATTGAGATGGCAATGGGTGTCGATGAGCATGATTGTGACTTAAAAAATGCTATTGGGATCGGTTTGGATACGATCAATATCCGCCTCGACCATCTGTTGAATCATCTCTTCAAAGGTGACGGTGGGTTCCCAGCCAAGTCTGGCGTGAGCTTTTGCAGGACTCCCGACGAGTAAATCCACTTCAGCGGGGCGCATGAATTTTTCATCTTGAACTGTGTATTGTTTCCAATCGAGGTCTACACAGCTAAAGGCGACATCCAACAAGCGTTCAACGGTGTGGGTCTTACCTGTCGCAATGACATAATCATCTGGTGTATCTTGCTGGAGCATTAACCACATGGCTTCGACATAATCGCCAGCGAATCCCCAATCGCGTTGAGCATCTAAGTTGCCCACACGAATTTCATTGGTCAGGTCCAATTTGATTTTGGCGACATGATAAGTAACTTTGCGCGTGACGAACTCTAAGCCTCGTCGTGGACTTTCATGATTGAAGAGAATCCCGCTACAGGCGAATAGGTCATAGCTCTCACGATAGTTGACTGTAATCCAATGCCCGTAGACTTTGGCAACACCATAGGGACTACGTGGGTAGAAGGGTGTCGATTCGGTTTGTGGGACAGCTTGAACTTTGCCAAACATCTCACTACTGGAGGCTTGATAGAAGCGAATCTCAGGATTGATGGCGCGAATCGCATCTAACATCCGTGTTACACCCAATCCGGTGATGTCGCCTGTGAAGACAGGTTGATTCCATGAGGTGGGGACAAAACTTTGTGCGGCGAGGTTATAGACTTCATCCGGCTTGACGGAGCTAATGGCGCGCATCAAACTGGACAAATCCCCCATATCGCCGGGAACAAGTTGAATTTGATCTTGGATATGGGCGATGCGTGGATAACGGACAGTGCTGGTACGCCGAACCATCCCATAGACTTCGTAGCCTTTTTCCAATAGAAATTCTGCAAGATAGGAACCATCTTGTCCGGTGATTCCCGTAATTAATGCTTTTTTTGCCATGTGTGGCTTACTCCTTTTGCGTGGCAGTGACGCGCTGACGACAATCGTCTAGCACATCCTTGAGAGTTTGTTCAAAATCAATACGAGTTTCCCACCCTGTTTCCTCACAAAGTAGGGTGGCATCTCCCTCAACAATTGGCACATCAACGGGGCGGAGCCGATGCGGGTCAACTGTGACTTGGACTTCAACATCGGTGAAGCTCAATAAGGTATCGAGAAGGAATTGGATACTGCGCGCTTGCCCGGATGCAACATTATAAGCTCTACCGGGAATTCCTTTTTCGTTAATAGTTCGATAGGCGCAGACAATATCACGGACATCTGTAAAATCTCGCTTGGCAGAGAGGTTACCGACTCGCATGATCGGGTCTTGAAGTCCTTGCTCAATCTGAGCGATTTGGATGGCAAACGCGGGTGCGACAAAGCGTGCATTTTGTCCGGGACCAATATGATTAAAGGGTCGGGCGCGTAAAATAGGCAGGTTATGGCTCAAGTGATATTGCAATGCTAGCATATCTTGAGCAACCTTACTCACACTATAAGGATTTGCCGGGCGCATGGGGGTGTGTTCGTCAATCGGTAGTTCATCAGGACGAATCGCACCATATATCTCCGCAGAGCTGATAATCAAGATACGAGGTCGGATATTCAGTTCGATACAAGCAAGGAAGATGTTGAGTTCCGATAGAATGTTGTTCTCTAACGTTTCCCAAGGGGCTTCAAATGAGCGCGGAACAAAGGCTTGTGCCGCAAGGTGATAAATATATTGGGGCTGAACCGAATCAATAAGTGAAACAACGGCAACGTCATCACAGAGATTTAGCGTGTGATAGGTAACAGGCAATTCAGGATTTGCATGATGTGCTTCTAAAATTGTCCCATGAATTTCGATTGTGGGATGCGTATCAATAAGGTGTCGGATAAGTTGACTCCCAACAAATCCCCCTGCTCCGGTAATTAACACCTGCACGATAAATTCATCCTCTGCCTAGATCGGTGACTAGCAGGCGAATTATAAACGTTACCCAACGTTCTACCAGCCTCAAGGATTTGGATAGGGGACAAAGGCAGTTTGAACCTCTAGGGTTTCAGTCCCTTGTAGAACGATCAAATCATATACACCTTCAGACTCAAAAGTGATATTCGGCAGGATTGAGGCTATCTTGACACGATCATTATCAATGACAAAAAGGTCATATGCTCCGATTGGAAGTATCAAGGGGGCAGAAACCCGTCCTTGTTCAAGTTCCCGTAAGATGGCTTCAATCCCCACCGTCATAGATCGGCGATACTCGGATTCAGGTCCGGGTTGAGTTTGTCCGGGTACAGGCGCGGCATATCCCAAACCAAACAGGGTTTCAGGGGCTTGTGTCAAATTGAGGACTCGCACATAAGCAATTGAACTCGTTGGCAAAATATTCTGGTCGAGTATTGCTTCTAGTTCTGTTGATGTTCCGTAGGCGTAAACGCTATAATCCCCACCCTCCGTAAAATCTTGGTCAAGACGAGCAACCAATGCTCCGGTCTCGCTATTATGCGCGGTGATAATGTGATTATTGGGTGCAATAAGAAGCAATTCACTACCTTGTTGGAAACCTAGACCACTGAAAATCGTAATTTCATCCACTCTAAAATCGAGTGTCATGTTGGGCATGGCATTCACCACACGAAGACGGGTCGCTTCTACGGGAATGGGAGTAGGCTCAACATCAATATCTGAAGCCAGCCCAAAGGTTCCGACTTCACGGCTGTAGACAAGCGGTTCACTGTTGAGTTGTCCGGTGAAGATGTAAAGATAGTTTGTTCCTGCTTGTGGTTGGAATTGGGGTAAGTCTTCGAGTAAATCTTCTTGCTGGTTGTTCTCGAAACGATACCAATACAAGCCGATTAAGTCTGTTTTGAATGTGATGGGGTCAGTCTGTTGTCCATAGCGTAGGGTAAAATTCAAGTCACTATCGGTTGATACTTGCGCTTGTGAGACATTTTGTAGTGCATGAACGAAAATCATTCGCGCTTCATCAGGACGAGTGGGTTCAGGCAGATTGCGAACGACCTCCAAGCGTAAAGCATTCGGTTCACCAAAGAGAATTAAGGTCACATCTTCATCAGGATTGGCAATAAATTGCGTCCCACTCAGCGGATTGACTTCATCGGGATTCGTCCCTGCACTATAAATGCCAACACTATAAACTTCTGCCACAATTGGGTCAGATGCCGTTATTTCGGAAAAATTGACACTCTCGACAAATAGCTCACCATTGAGATAAATATCAACCGCATCTAATGATTGCGAGGCATTGACAAAGTTGACATTGGTCACACCCGGCACACTGGTTTCTAATGGGATGAGTTGGAAGGTTGTCGGGTCTTCTGCCTTGCCGACAAGGACAAAGGTGTAGTGATGCCAAGTTCGTAAGTTCAGGTTGTTGGTAACGAGAGGTGTACCTGCACTGACAGCTGAAATATCTGTGACATCAGCATCCACAATAACAGTTTGGGACATCTGACCGAATGAAAAAGTTGGAAGTACCTCAATACCGTTAGCTTGAATGGATACATCAGGTGCAAAAGGTATCGCATGGATGGCAGAAATACGGGCTGTGCCACCTTGTAACGGGGCGGATGACTCGACATAGCTGACGATGGTTAAGGCTCCCGGCGTA
>JANQRM010000118.1 GCA_028284565.1 Anaerolineae bacterium
AAACCTTATCGTCGTAGGCGAAGACCATGTCCTTGCCATCCGTCGTGCGGAAGCTCAACTCTTCAATGTCGTCCAACACCGTTTTTACAGCAGGCGCGGCATGAGCATAGACCAAGAATTCATTGGCAAGGTCATAATTGATAAATGATGCCATCCAAGCGGCGCGGAAAGTGATGATACTGAGAACAATGAAACCAGAGACACCCACCATTCGTCCGACAAATCGCCAGCCAGTTCGGTCAGCGATGTTGAAAATTCCTGCCATTAAGAAACCACTTAAGGCAACCCCTACCAACCAGCTATAAGTTTGTTGCAATTGGTGGCTTTGCAATCCTGTGAAAGGACCGTTGCCAATCAAAAGCGGACCAAAGACAAGCACCAGTGACATGAACAGGGTTGGTAGGATGAAGAACAAGAGCCAACCGCGATTTTGAATTTTGGGGAGTGTGAGTTTGGAAATGACACCACCGAAGTACCAACCCGTGAGCAAAATCAAGGGAGTCGTCAGGTGAGTACCCAGCCACGGCATCTTCTCGCCCGCTAACGAGTAGCCCACGAGATTGAGAATCGCCCACCATGCGATAAAGAGCAAGAAAGGAATCCGTTGAAGCATCCCTTGTTCGGGGTCATTTTCGAGATAGTCATCGAGAATTGTCGGTGGCGGTGTATAGGCGAGGTCGGATAATTCAACATCATCATCGTCTGTTTTAACCACTTCTGCGATATTGACTTCTTCATTTTCTTCGAGCAGGCTGTTGACTTCGGCTTCACGTTGGAGTTCTTCAACCACTTGTTCACGACGTTTACCTCGCCAGAAGAGCGTCATGCCAGAGAACATGGCTAACACTCCGCCAATTACAGGTAGGAATTCATAAACGGGCATGATAATGAGCAAGTAGTAGTATTGTGGTTGGTTGCCTCGGCGTACCCCTTGTTGTTCCAGCCAATAGCCCAAGCTATAGACCATGCCAGAGCCAATCCCTGCCATATTGGTAAAGACCGACGTAAAGAAGAAAAGGAAAATCGAGTGGAAAATGGCGGCGGAAATCAGCCAGCGTTTCCAATTCCATGCCAAGCCAATTACCACAGCTACAACCGCTAAGGGGATAAACGCGGCAAGTCCCACAAAAAATTGTCCGACTTGTTCGGGTGTACCGATGTTGGGGATATTGAAGACGATATTATAGAAAACTTGGGGCATTCCCTGAGCAATGGCACTGTAATCTGCGGATGTCCCTTTCATCAAGAAGGGGATGATGGCGGTTGCCCATGGGAGAACGAGTGTGAATATCAGCACGACATAATCAAATTCAGGGAATTGATTGAACCAGTCCCAGATTGTGCCTTGCTCAGTTTCTCCAGATTTGGTTTTACGTGATGTAGAACGTCCCATTTTGCTGATGAGTACAGCAATAACCACAACACTGGCAACCAACCATTCCACAACTAACCATATCCACCGAATGCCCGATGTCTCGGTGGTTTCGACTTCTTCACCCGGCACAACTGCAACTGGTGTGTCACTCTCGACTGCCGTATGCGAGATTTCCTCAATAAAGAGCAAGCCGAGAGCTGTAAACAGAGCTATGCCCAAGACAACAGCAACTGTTCCCCATGGGATTCGGTCTAGCTTATCTTTGAATGCCCAGAATGCTGTAGCCAAAGCAACAAATACCGTAAAGGCGACAATCGCCAAGAGCCAACCGAAGAAGGTACTTTGTTCTAAGGGTGTCAAATCACCAAGGGGTGTGCCTGTGCCGGGCAAGATAGCAACGGGGATAATGTCAACAACGATGTACAAACCGAGTGTCATCACCCCGCCAAGTAAGATGCCAAGAATAAATGTATAAAAGACGGTTTTGCCTGTCCAGTTTCTTCTTGTAATTCCTGCATTGGCAACTCTATAAAGGAGAAACGGAATGATACCAGCAAAAAATAGAAGAACAGAAATTATGGTATGATAAATCGGTTGATCTTCCAGTTCCCATTTTGTCTGTGCCATTCGGACAACCCAATAGAAAAACACGAATGACCAGAAGATGGCGATATAGAGAAAAGCGGTTTCTTTGGAGCCGAGATTCAAAATCATTGCGGCGGAGAAGATATAGAGCCAATAGGACTTTCGCCGTCGATGAAGCGGACCATTGATATACATCAAGATACAATACGCCATAATCATCGCAAACAATATCGAAGGCGTATCGTGTCGTATATAGCGGTTGTAATACAATATGAGGGGTGAAATCAGAAGCATCGTCGAAGCGAGTAATGCCCCCCATCGTCCAAGCCATCGTCGGAAAAGAAGCGGGAACATCACCATCGCCACACCTAGTACCGCCGTATAAATCCGCGAAGTGAAGTCGTTATCCCCAAACAGATAATACGAAAAGGCAGTCGCATGGAAGAGAATGGGACCGTGCATCAAGGGGGTATGGGCAAAGTCGCCATCTTTATAAAGATTGTAGGAGAAGCGGGTATGCAAGCTCTCATCATGACTCATCACCCTGTCACCCAAGACATGAAAACGAGTGAAAATCGCCAAAGCGAAAATCAGGATGTAGAGCGCGACTTCCCAATTGAGTTGGAAAGACTGCCCAAGCCATTGGTTCAGTGGCTGACTGTTTTGCTCAGAGTGTGATGATGCGACCATTCGTGATAATGTCCTCAAACTTCCAACGAGTAGTTAACGTCCAGCAGTTGCGGGAGCAGGTGTATTTTGCAATAAGCGTGAAAAAGCATTGATTGATGGCGTAAATACCGCTTGTCGTGTCAATTTGTCTTTTGGCACTTCTGGCGTGGATGCTAGCGCGACTTCTTGGGGTAAGGGTTGCAAGGGCAAGGCAAGAGTCCGTCCACTTTGTTCAAATGCCATCGGCAAGACAAACACAAAGAGAACCACGAACACAGCAACCGCATATTTCGCTACTTTGCGCCATGCAATAATGGGTGTTGACTGGGCTTTTGGTGGTGCAATCTCGGCTTGGATATTCGCC
>JANQRM010000123.1 GCA_028284565.1 Anaerolineae bacterium
ATGCGCTCTCGGCGATGACGAATCCACCGACAATTGTGGTGCTGGATATTCGAGATATTGAAACGGAGATTCGCAACAAAGTGAATCGGGTGATTGTGGGGGACATCCTCGATACGGACTTGCTAGAGACCTTGCTCAACGAATATGAAATCGACACGATTTATCACCTAGCTGCGTTGCTCTCGACCCATTCAGAATTCCATCCTGAATCCGCGCATCGGGTGAATGTGCAGGGGACAGTCAATCTCTTGAAACTAGCCGTTGAACAAGGTGCATCACGTGGGGAAGCGGTCAAGTTCATGTTTCCCAGTTCGATTGCCGTCTATGGAATCCCTGACTTGGCGACGAAAAATCAAGCCGAAGCCGTTGGGGAAGACGACTATCTCAACCCAACGACGATGTATGGCTGTAACAAGCTCTATTGTGAACATCTCGGACGCTACTATACACACCATTACCAGCAACTCTCTGCCAAGCAATCGGACGGCATTGATTTCCGTTGTGTGCGCTTTCCGGGCTTGATTAGTGCAATGACAATTCCCGCCGGAGGGACGAGTGATTATGCACCAGAGATGTTGCATCATGCGGTGCAAGGCAGATCGTATGCCTCCTTTGTGCGTGAGGATACGATGATTCCCTTTATGGTCATGCCTGATGCTATTGATGCCTTACTCAACCTCTGGCAAGCTCCACAATCCAACTTGTCTCGTGAAGTCTATAACGTGACCAGCTTTAGTTATTCGGCTGGTGAATTTGCCGACATCGTGCGGGGCTATTTTCCATCGGCTCAGATTACCTTTGAACCCACCGTCAAACGGCAAGCCATTGTCGATACTTGGCCCCGAATCTTGGATGACCAACGTGCGCGGAATGATTGGGGCTGGAATCCAAAATATGACGGAAAACGGGCATTTGAGGACTATCTTGTGCCAAAAATCCGCCGACAATATGACAATTTACCTTAACGCGCAAAGAAATCTATACAAATGCTTGCGTAACCTTTTGAAATGCCATACGGTAGTCTAAGAGCAAATAGACAAATTTGTTTTTAACAACGGATTGGTATTGTGTCCGGTACTGAAGTGTCCCCCCAAGAATTTTTAAAGATTTTGCGTCGGCATGTCGAGCTAGGGCGACGCTTGGTGTTCCCTGATAATTTGTTACCGACAGCAGTTTGTCGCAAACTCTATGCCTTTATTGAATTGGACTGTGACATTAATCACATGCCCACAGAATTGATTCACCCGATGGTCATCCGCAAGTTGATGCCCTATCTCGAAGAAACAGCCTCTGAAACGGAATTAATCGATTCCTAGCCGTTTGGCGATAATCTCCTTCATAATCTCGGTTGTCCCGCCACCAATTGACAGAATACGATTATCCCGATAGAGACGCTCGACCTTGTACTCTCGCATGTAACCATAACCCCCAAAGAGTTGCACTGCTTGATACGTCACGAAATCGCTCACTTGGCAGGCAAAGTTCTTCGCCATCGAGATTTCTTTGACACAATCGTCTCCTGCACCAATCTTCCCTGCCACGCGATAGGTAAATTCCCGACTGGCTTCGAGCTGGGTTGCCATATCCACCAGTTTGTGTCGCGTGACTTGGAAGCCCCAGAGAGACCGTCCAAATGCCTCACGTTCTTGCACGTAGTTTAGGGCTTCTTCGAGGGCGAGTTGCGCGGTCATATTCGCCATCGTTGCCAACATCAAGCGCTCCATCTGGAAGTTCTGCATAATGGCATAAAAGCCTATGTTCTCCTCGCCAATTAAGTTTGACGCAGGCACACGCACTTCATCGAAAAAGAGTTGCGCCGTATCACTTGCCCACCAGCCCATCTTCTGTAATTTTTTGGAGACACTAAAGCCTTCCGAGTTGGTGTCTATCACCAGCAAGCTAATACCCTGTGCGCCAGCTTCACCTGTCCGAACAGCGCAAGTAATTTGGTCAGCGACTCCGCCATTTGTGATGAAGGTCTTGCTTCCATGCACAATATAGTCATCCCCATCATGGACAGCCGTTGTCTGGATATTCGCCACATCGGAGCCACCACCGGGTTCGGTAATGGCTAACGCCGCGATTTTCTCACCTGTTAGGACGGGTGTGACGTATTTGGCTTTTTGCTCATCAGTCCCGAAGTTGACAATCGGCGGTAGCGCAATATCATGACTGCCCAAGCTGGCACATAACCCGCCCGAACCCGCGCGCATCAACTCTTCCGTCACGACGATTTTCATGAAGACATCACCCGGAGTCCCGCCAAGTTCTTCGGGGTAGCACACGCCCAGCAAACCGATGTCACCCGCTTTACGATACAACTCACGCGGAATCGACTCGTTTTCTTCCCACTCGTCGATGTAGGGCTTAATTTCCTTCTCGACAAACCGCCGGATCGTCTGGCGAATCATCGCATGTTCGTCGCCAAAATACTGCTGATAATCCGACTGCAAGATGCCATCCGACATGGGAGAATCCGACCTTAATCAATGTTCAGAAAGTCTATCCCAAACGCTAAAACTGTCGCAACACGTAATATGTCGCCTTCTCAATGCTTCTAATAAATAACGGCATATCTAAATAATAGGGAGTTTCTTGTGGAGACTGTTTTACTGATATTGCAAGGTTTGTTGGCATTCGTCTTCTTGATGACAGGTGTCATGAAACTGGTTCGTAAAAAAGAAGATGTGGTTGATCGGACCGCTTGGGTCGAAGATTTCTCACAACAGCAACTGTATATCATCGGTATATTAGAGGTACTCGCCGGGATTGCACTGGTGATTGACTTGCTGATTGTTCGGGATGGCAGTTTTGATGTCATCGCAGGTTTGGCGGCGGTTGGTTTGGTACTGACGATGATTGGGGCAATGTTTACGCACTACCGTCGGAAAGAGTACCCAATGATAGTTGGGAATGTTGTGTTGCTGGTGATTGCGGCGATCGTTGCCTTTACCCAATTTACAGCGCAAGGCATCATCTAGTTCAATTCATAAAGCTGAAACTTAAAAGGACTTCTCATGTTGAGGAGTCCTTTTTGTTTTGTTACTTTCTCGCGGGTACGACAAAATCGGCTGGGCGTACCTTGTCGAGTTCTTTGAGAATTAACTCGCGGATTTCGCCCTCTTCAGCATGTCGTCCCAGTTGCTTCTTGGAAAAGACTAAGGTGTCATTCACGGTCACATCAAAAACACCACCTGTACCGGGAATGAGATTCCAACTGCCAACGAAAAATTCGATTTCTCGTTCACTCAAAATTTCGTTCGTCAAACTGACGACTCGCGGTGTGTAGTTTCAAGGGGTGCAATATTCAATCGAGATGCGAAGTAAATCTTGTTGCATGAGATTGCTCCATTACATGATAGTCGATAGCTTAACTCTAGCAAAAGGCGGGCAAAATCTCAAATCGAATTGCATCGCCTATTATGAGCCGATATAATGGCGCGCACGGGAGAGGTAAGGCGACGCGATGGACGTGATACGAGAAATTTTGCTAGAATATCAACAGATGCGCGGCAATGGCTTAGACGCCAAAACCGCCTTACATACGCTACGTCCGTTTATCGAACCCCTCGACCATAATGACCGTGAGATGCTGGCGAAAGTCCTGCGCCAATGGGAACAAGACCCCAACCGCAAAACTAAAACCGCGCAAATCGCCAAAGTGCAAGCAGAGAACAACCCCAATCTATCAGCGGCGAACCTCAAAAAAATCGAACCCAAACCCGCACCTGTAGAAGCCAAATGGATGGAATGTAGCAATTGTGGGCGCAAGAATCGTATTGAGGAAGTCTTTTGCTATTCCTGTGGGCAATTGCTGGGCGGAACGAATCAGCAATATGGGACTCAGATGTTTACAGGTGGCGATTCCTCC
>JANQRM010000132.1 GCA_028284565.1 Anaerolineae bacterium
GACCTCTCTGCCTTTTCCCAAGCCCGCATCCTCAACAATCAGCCCATCCACGAAAGCGCACATCGCTTGATATAAAACAAAAGCCCTCTCCTAACTCAGAGAGGACTTTCTTTCTAAATAGATATGACTTGCTATTCGTCTACCGAAGTTGTGGCTATTTCTTCCCCAGCACGCAGTTCCAATTCATAAACCATTGTGCGACGAAAGACATGCATGCCTGCTTTTTCATAGAGACGAGTTGCCCCTGTGAGGCTACTGGCATCGACACCTAAATCGACAGCCTTGATCCCACGTTCCCAAAACTTACCAAAACTATAGCGCAACAACGCCAAGCCCAAGCCCCGTTTGCGATAATGACGCAAGACACCCAAACTGCCGATATGCCCCATATCAGGGTCGCCCCATGAGCGTTTGCGACAGATGGACACGCCCGCCATCTCGCCTGTGGCATCATCCACCGCGACGAACCAATAGGCAGGGTCGAAAAACGCATCTTCCTCCACCCAATGCGTCCATGTTTCTAACTCTTCCTCAAACGGCTTCTCGATATGCCCAAAGTGGTCACGGAAGGCTTCATTATCCGCACGAACAACCGCTTCAAACTCATCAGGATGCCGATATTCTCGAATCGTAATCCCGTCTGGAATCTCTGGTGCTGGGGGTGTGTCATCCATCTCAATCACCATGCGCCAGCTATCGCGGAAGTGCGTTAAGCCCAAGTGTTCAAAGAGAGCTTGCGTATCCCTTTGTTGTTCCGTGGTTCCCATGCGTAAGGAAACTCGTGCCTCTGATGTACATTTGGCAACCGCTCGTTTGGCACGTTCAATCCCCCACTTGGAGATAAATGTGCCGATGCCTTTGCCCTCATGCTCAGGGTGGACTCGTCCCCACACCCACGGATGCACGGGATTCGATTCGTTATCCCACACTTCGATATAGCCAACAAGCGTGCCATCTTCCGCATGAACCAACCGAAACGACTGTGCTATATCCAAGTCCGGCTCCGACCATTCCATACGGGTATCGTCTATATTAAATTCATCCCGCCCCCATTTGGCTTGTGACCATGTATTCAGCAGGTCAACCACCGCGTCCATATCATCCATATGTGGCGCGCGGTCGGTGTAGCCAGCCGGGGGCTTCAGGTCAATGTCTGTTGCAAGTGCTTGTAGCATTGATTCCTCTGTTTATGAGCGCATGAGGTCTTCACCCTCGCGCAGTTCTTTTTCATAAGTCGTACTGTGGCGGTCAACGTGCATGCCTGCTCGTTCATACAAGCGGACTGCACCCGTGATACTTTCCGCATCCACATGAAGAGTGACATGATTCTGTCCGCGTCGATAAAACTCACCAAAGGCATGATGGAGCATGGCTAACGCAATACCTTGTCTGCGATGGTTTGGCAATACTGCAACTGCGTCGATATAGGCTATGGTGGGGTCACGGTAGGCTTCTTTCAATGCCAGACATAAACCCGCAATATCCCCTGTTGCATCATCAATCACCAAGAACCAAAGCGTTGGGTCAAATTCCTTAATCGACTGAATCCAATGCACCCACTGCTCCCGATGATTTTCCTCATCTTTCGGCTCGACAAAGCCAAAGTGATCACGAAAGCCTTCAATGTCGGCTTGGATAAGAGCATCAAGTTCATCTGGATGATTGTACGTGCGGATGGAATAGCCGTCGGCAAATTGAGGGGAGGGAGGGGCTTCGGTCATGTCGATACGCATCCGAAAGGTGTGGCGTATCTCCGTCATCCCGAAGTTGTGAATGATGTCCTGCTTCGTCGGATAATCCGATTTCGATTCAGTATGCATCACCACGCGGGAATTAGGCGGACATTTCGCAATGGCTTGTCGGGCGCGGGCTTCTCCCCATCTCAGCATCGCTTCCCCAATTCCCGAATCAGCATGGTCAGGGTCAATACTAAAGGGAACCCAGACAGCAACGGGGGTATCACTCGTATCCCAAACGGAGATTGCCCCTACGATCAATCCGCTAGTGTCTTGGACTAGCAAGGTCGATTCATCGAGGCTAAATTTGGGACGATCATACCATTTGCGAAGTTGCTCGGCTTCTGTCTTGTCTTCGACATAGCCCATATGCTGTGAGCTATGATTGAAAAGGTCAGCAATCGCTTCGGCATCGTCCCAGTTCCATGGGCGCGCCGTATAACCTTCCGGCATGTCTAGTCGGTCTTGTGTCATTGTTGGTTGGGTCATGAGATTCTCCACATTGCAATTTCGGGGTGAATAGGCTTATCAATAGTCACTTTTGGGTCACATTGGGTCATTATGGTCGATTAAGGCAAAATTGTCAAGCAATGCCAAAATTTTTGGGCAGATTGTCCGATTGCCCCATCTTAGGATACTATCGGGAGATAGGCATCGGCTGAGGAACACGACATGATACGGACAAATCGACGACGACTGCTATTAACCGTGATTCTGCTCTTGATTGCATTTGGTGCGATTGGCATCTTGTTGATTACCCAACTCATCCGCAACGCGCCTATCCCACTTGGCACACCACAGGGCGATTTAACCTATACCACCTTCACAGGGGACTCATGGGATTTGTTCCTCATCAATTCGGATGGTGAAATCACCAATTTGATGACTCTCGCAGAGGGTCCGACAGCCCATGATTACTTTGCCAGTTGGTCAATGGATAGCCAGCGAATTAATGCGCTGTCCAATCGCTCTGGCGAGATGGGACCAACACAGATTGAACCCGATGGGGGTAATCCGCGAAGCCTCGATATTATCAGTGCCGTGTTGACCCTATTTGGCGAAGGTCGCCTCGATTGGGACCCGGCGTGGTCGCCCGGTGGCAAGCAGATGGTCTGGTCATCCTTGCGTGATTTGAACTTGGAATTGTATGTGATGGATGCCAACGCCGAATTCGACATCGCCAATGCCACCCGCATCACCAGCAACCCCGCGCGCGATTGGTTCGCCTCGTGGTCGCCCGACGGCACACAAGTCGCCTTTTCATCAGACCGCGATGGGGGACGTGAAAATATCTATGTCTATGACTTAGAAACGGCTGAACTCACCCAACTCACAGATGACGACACAACCGACCAACTGCATCCCGTCTGGTCACTCGATGGCGAGACCATTTTATTCATCTATGATTTGAACGATGCCTTACCCTCCGGCGAGATGATTCTCTATCTTATGGATACAAATGGCGAGAATATCCATCCCATTGACGATGAGTTATTCGAGGGCGACCCAACCTATTCGCCCGATGGCACACAGATTGTCTATATGTCCAACCAAGAGGGCGATTGGAATCTTTATGCAATGGATGCGAATGGCGAAAACATCCGTCGCCTCACAGAAAGCACCAACGATGATCTCTTCCCTGTCTGGCGACCTTGATAGGATGCTGACTAATTAGACTTTACGATTCACAATCATTGTCACGTTCTTGTTTTCGTTTTGCGAAAAGACCTTTATGAACTGTTTCAATGTCATTACTACTAATCCAATCATCCCAAGCATCAGCATCATAACCAAAGTCTTCTCCAGTCCATTCCATCAACGTCTGATAGGCTTGCTCAGGACTCATTCCATCAGCACTTCCACCAGTAGTCCATCCTCTCAACCGAGCGACAAGCGGAGAAATTGTAGGATAATAATTATTGCCCGACACCTAAAAATCCTCCTTTGTGACCTCCGTGGTTCAATTCCTGAAAGCACAGACGATGATCTCTTCCCCGTCTGGCGACCATAAAACGATTGAACCATAGTAGGTTACTTCTCATCTAAGGGTGAAGAGATAAATTGCCAGAATTCTTTTCCAATTGGAGAAACAACAGGACTACGCTTAATCTCGGTTGCCATATCCTTGGCAGGTAGTAGCCCTGTTATCAAACCTCTATCGGATAAATCATCAACGATTTGGAGATAGAGGTGGTAATTTCCCTCCATATCGGGATAGGCTTGTTCTATCACACTTGCTAACTTGTCAGTCGCCGCATTCAGTCGCCACTGTTTGTCACTTAAGTCAATTACAGGTATTAATTCTGGCTTCTCATAGAATAGTCGTAAAATATGAATATGTCCGGCTGATAGTTCACCTGCCCATCGAACAAATATTTTCTGACGAGTTTCATCAGGTGATTCTGGCAATGCTGAATTCAACACAGCGTTGCGTAAAGCATCAAGAATTTCTTTTTGATGATTTGCAATTGCATAGCGGGTCGCATTTATGAATGTAGTGAGAAAGACTTCATCTTGAAAGATTTCTTTTAGATTGAAACCATGTACTAATTCTTCCAACTGAATAAGTCTCTCGTAGAGATTTTGGAACCATTCATCTCTGCGCTTTTCTAACGGCGATGAGACGAAATGACTAAAGTATTCACCGAATACACCAGCAGAAATTGCAGATAAAACTGCTTTTGCACTTGTATGAGCTAAATCAGCCCGCGTTTTTTCGGGAAACTCACCATTTGTTGATGTCATCTTATTTCTCCATAATCGTCACCTCTAAATTATACCATAAATTGGAATTTATGTTCTGATAGAAAGAGGAGTTATTGGAGAAATCGAATATTATCCCTCTGTGTCCTTAGTGTTGAATGGCTGTATCTATGCGCCCCTCAGTGGTTTAAATAATTGTCACTCCATCGCATCCCGAATTACCTGCGCTGGATGAAAAGCTTTGCGTCCTGTGCCATCATGGATTTGATGCCGACAACTCACCCCCGCCGCGACAATGAGTGTTTCGCGTTCGGTCTCACGCACGGCTGGCAACAAGCGACGTTCTGCCATTTGCATCGAGATGTCAAAATGCTCGGCTTCATACCCGAAGGACCCCGCCATCCCACAACAACCCGAATCGACCTCATTTACCATGTAATTCGCAGGCATGGATAAGGTACGATGACTCGGATTCGTCCCGACCAACGCTTTCTGATGACAATGCCCATGCAACAGCACATTCCGCGTTTCCTCTGTGAAGGTTACACCCTCTAATTCTCCATCTTCTGCAAGTTTTGCCATGAATTCCTCAAAGCCCATCGTCTGTTGCGCGACGATTTTCGCATCGTCACTCTCAGGGAGCAGATACAGATATTCATCACGGAACGACAGATAGCAACTCGGTTCGAGTCCCACAATCGGGTTGCCATTCCGAGCATGAGGCGCAAGTTTCGCCACCGTCTCCTGTGCAGACTTGCGCGCATCATCAACCAAGCCCTTGCTTATCATTGGACGACCACAGCAATAATGCCCCGGCAAGATGACCTCATAGCCCAATCTTTCTAACACTTCTGTCGCCGCAATCGCCACTTCGGGATGGTTATAGGTATTGAAGGTGTCATTGAACAATACGACTTGCTTGCCTGTTTTGGGAGATGGTCCCCGCTTCTTGAACCATGTCGTAAACGGCTCACGCGCAAATGCTGGCAAACGTCGCTTCGGACTAATTCGCATCACGGCTTCCATTGCCGATTTCACCAGCCCATTGCCCACGCCCCAATTCGCCAACGATGCCAACCGTCCACTGTTCAGCCGATTGAGTCGCGCGATATTCGCAAAGAGTCGGGCGCGTAGGGGAGTCCCATTCGCTTGATGATACTGCCCCAAAAACTCAAATTTGATTTTGCCCATATCCACCGACGACGGGCATTCCGCTTTGCAGGCTTTGCACGAGATGCACAAGTCCATCACCTCATACATTCGCTTGCTCGTCAACGACCCTTCTGGCATCCGACCCGACATCGCCGCCCGCAAGGCATTCGCGCGCCCACGGGTGCTGTGTTCTTCCTCGCGCGTCACCATAAAGCTCGGACACATCGTTCCCGTCGTCTTCTTGCGACAGATACCCGCGCCGTTACACATCTCCACCGCCCGATGAAAGCCTTGATCGTCACTGAAATCCAGCAGAGAGTTAATCGGTATCACGTTGTAGCTCTCACCATAACGCAAGTCCTCTTTCATCGACGGACCATCGACCACATTGCCCGGATTCAGCAAATTATCGGGGTCGAAGATGCGCTTCACATCTTTATATAGCCCATACAACTCAGGTCCGAAGAAGCGTTCATTCGCCCAACTCCGCGCCTTGCCATCCCCATGCTCACTCGACAATGACCCGCCATAGCCCTTCAGCAAATCCACACTAAAGTCAATAATATCTGGCAACTTGGCAACCTCTTGTGCCTGCTTGCTATTAATCAAGGGGCGGATGTGTACACAACCCGCGCTGGCATGAGCATAATACGCGACCTTCGTGCCGATGCTATTGCAATAGCCCTCAATTTTCGTCACATACTCCGCCAGATGCTCCACCGGTACAGCCGCATCTTCAATAAAGGGAATCGGCTTATGATCACCCTTGATGCTCATCAACAAGCCCAAGCCCACCTTCCGCACCGTCCACACATTCGCTTGATGCTCCGGCTCCAATGCAGGAACTAAGCCAACCGTCTTCACCCCTTGCTTTTTAAGATGTGTCCGCAGGTTGTCGATTTTGCTGATGAGTTCTTTTTCACTCTCCCCATAGAACTCCGTAATCAACACACAATTCGGCTCACCTTCAATGAAGGTATCCAGCAAGCGCGCATACTCTGGCACATCCCGACACAGCGTCAGCCCCAGATTATCCAGCAACTCCACCGCAGAGGGGTCAACCTCAAGCATAATCGGCACAGCGGACAGGGCTTCTTTCAAATCTGCAAAATGGACAATCGCTAGAGCTTTATGCTTGGGTATCGGCACGAGATTCAGCTTAATTTCCGTGATAACGCCTAGTGTCCCCTCTGCTCCACAAATCAACTTCGCCAAATTAAATAATTCGGGTTGTGGCACACGGAAACTCACCCCACCCTCGATAAAGCGGTCTAGGTTATAGCCCCCACAGCGTCGCCAATGTCGCGGAGTCCCAGTGCGAATCGCCTTGATATTGTCTTGTGTCAAATGAGCAATCTTCTGATAAACTGCACCTTCTAAGCCAGCTTTCGCCTGATGTTGTCGCAATTCCTCATCCGATAAGCCCTTGAAATGCACGCGCGTCCCATCACTGAGGATGACCTTCGCTTCGAGTACATGGTCAGCTGTCATACCGTACATGATGGAATGACTGCCCGTCGAATTATTTGAGACAATGCCCCCCATCGCCGCCCGATTGCTACTCGCCGGGTCTGGTCCAAACTGCAAGCCCATCGGTTGCAGATGCAGATTCAACTCATCCAGCACAATGCCCGGCTGAACCCGTACCCAATGCTCCTCGACATTCACCTCCAAGACTTGGTCAAGATGGCGCGTAAAGTCCATCACCAAAGCTTCATTCACTGCTTGCCCCGCCAGACTGCTCCCACTTGTGCGTGGGAGGATGGGGATTTGATACTGCTTCGAGGCTTCCACAGCGACATGAACCTCCTGCTCAGTACGCGGTATCAGCACGCCATAAGGCATCACCTGATAGATACTTGCATCCGTGCTATAAAACATACGGCTATACGTATCCGTGCGGAGGTCACCATCAACTCGCTTACGGAGGTCGTTCAAAAAGTCTTGGATGGCATTCGGTGTGGGCATAGTTGTCTTCCTTGCGTGAGTCTCCGCCTAGTCTACATCGCAAGGAAAGATTTTCAAAAATTATCACTCGATTGAACGATTCCTCACCAAAACCAATCTAATATGCATGCGCTGACGTTACATAGATAAATATCATTCTTGAAAGCCAGTCTCACTCCCCTTTTTGTGCAACAGCCTGTCTAATACGATGGGCTGTTGTCTTTCTTGAAAGCTACTTGATTCTCATAGCGAAGATTAACGGCGGATAAGAAAATTCTCAAATTCAATCCAATCCTGATGTCACAACGATTCATTGATGAAGAGCTAAGGTACTAATTGTAGCTCTAATAAACAATCTATATGAAAGGAGATTCAACTTATGAATCGCAAGTTTTTCACTTTTTTAACACTAGCAGTCTTCGTCATCTTAGCGTTTTCGGTTAGCGCACAGGACATGATGGAACCGGCAGTCGATGTCAGTGATCAAGTATCACTCAACGGGATTGTCACGATTGATCATATTCATACCAACGGACCCGCATTTATCGTGATTCACGCAGATAATGGAGAAGGTTCTTTTGGCGCAGTGATAGGACATCGCCAACTGAGTTTAGGCTCAAACTTTAATGTGGATGTACATATTGATGCATCCATGGCAACAAGTACACTCTACGCCATGCTCCACTCTGATGACAACGAAGTCGGTGTTTATGAATTTGGAAGCGTTGAAGGTGCAGATCGCCCCATCGCTGTTGATGGTGAAGTGGTATCCCCGCCATTCAATGTGCAATTACTCCATGCACACGATGATTTCCTTGTCGATAATAGCCTGACGATTGCGGATGTCGTTGTGCAAGAAGATGGTTTTGTTGTTGTTCATGCAGGTGATGCCGAATCCTTTGGTGCAGTACTTGGTGTAGCCCCCGTCAGTGCTGGCTACAATGGCATGATTTCGGTGGAACTTGAAGGTGACATCACGGATGTTTTGTGGCCCATGCTTCACTTCGATACAGGTGAAATTGGAGAATACGAATTTGGTGCTGTTGAAGGTGCTGATGGTCCTATCGTGATTGATGGTGTCGTTGCAACCAGCCCTGTTTGGACGGTTCCCCATATCCGTGTCAATGACCAAGCAGTTATCCATGGTGATGGCATGATGATGGACGATATGATGGCTCCCACGCTACATGCAACGAGCGTTCTCTCCGATGGTCCCGGCTTCCTCGTTGTTCATCAAGCAGTGACTGGCGACGATGGTAGTTTGACCTTTGGTCCTGTCATTGGTGTGACAGCTGTTGAAGATGGTTATACACATGCAGTTGACGTAGAACTGGACACGGACGGCTTAACACCTGTTTTGTATCCGATGCTTCATGTTGACACCAACACCATTGGTGAATATGAATTTGGTACTGTCGAAGGTGCTGATGGTCCCGCCACCGCGATGGGACAAGTTGTCACCTTTCCTATTAACGCCGCACCATCTATTGAATACAGCGGTTCACTTGATGGCACAACCTTAACCATCAACGAAGCAGTCATTGATGGTTCTGGCTTCCTAGTTATCCATGCTGATGGTGGCGAAGGTCCCGGTGCTGTGCTGGGCGTTGCACCTATTGTTCCCGGCTTAAACCGTAATATCGTGGTTGAACTTGATGGTGACAACATGACGGAACGTCTCTTCCCCATGTTGCACTACGATACAGGTGAAGCAGGTGTCTATGAATTTGGTACAGTCGAAGGAGCTGATGCACCTGTCTTCGTGAATGGCAATGTGGTCACGGCTCCGATGTTCCCCGATGTGATGGAATAGCAAGCCAGTCTCACTCCCCTTTTTCGATAACAGCCTGTCCAAAGTGATGGGCTGTTGCTTTTTACCCAAAATTTTCACAAACTTTACAATCCCTTGTCGTTTCTTCACCGAATCTCCATATAATAGAGATAGACTTGCAGATTCAGATAAGGGACTTTGCATGACGGATACGATATTGGTGGTGGATGATGAACAACGGATTATCGACCTTGCCAAGATGTATATTGAACAAGATGGCTACCATGTAACCAGCGCGACAGATGGTGTGAATGCACTCCATATGATTTTGAATGACACCCCAAGCCTCGTGGTTCTTGATTTGATGTTGCCGGGCATGGATGGTTTGGAAGTGTGTCGGCGGGTGCGCGCCCAAAACGATGTCCCGATTATCATGCTGACAGCCAAAGATGAAGACATCGACAAAATCGTGGGTTTAGAATTGGGTGCAGACGATTATCTGACGAAGCCCTTTAACCCTCGCGAATTGGTTGCCCGCATCAAAGCCATTCTGCGTCGTTCAGATAAAACCAATTCATCTGGTGAAGCTCCGAAAGTCCTCACACTTGGCAATTTGAATATCGACCCGCAACGGCGTGTGGTTACAGTCAGCGAGAACAAGGTCGATTTACGGATGAAAGAATTTGACCTTCTGTATACGCTGGCGGAAAATCAAGGCGTGGTCTTTAGTCGGGAACGCCTACTTGATGTGGTCTGGGGCTATGATTTTGCGGGCGAGACGCGCACGGTGGATGTGCATGTCGCTCATCTGCGACACAAACTTGACGGCATGAGTCCATCCATTGAAACCGTCTGGGGCGTGGGGTATAAATTGGAAATGGCTTAGCGCGATGAAATTTGACATCCGTAGGGGCGGTTCGCGAACCGCCCCTACATAGCACGATTACACAAATGTATCAACAGTTCACCATGACCCTACGGATTCGATTACTCCTCTCCTATCTCATCTTACTGGCGATTGCGCTTAGCGTGATTTCGGGGACCGTCTTGTTCTTCATTGCGTCTCGTCCAGCACCAACCCGCCCGACTTATGAAAAATTAGCCACCCTCGCGCGCGGACTGAATTTCCGTGACTTAGTGCGAGATTTAGAATCAGACCGAAGCCGACCCATAGTAACCGTCAGCATCCTCGAACTCATTGATAATTTCTCGGAGTCGCGGAATGTGCGTGTCCTCTTAGTACAAGTCGTCACCGACCAAGACCCTGTAATTGCCTATGACAGCCTGCGCCATTTTGAAGAAGGCAACATCATAAACTTGCAACAGGATACTGAGTATACCAATCGCGCACTGCAAGGATTGTTGCCATCCAATGTTGAGCAATTCTATGGTAGTTTCCAAGACCCAGAGACCGATTCTACTTGGTTGGTGGGTGGATTCGTCCAGCAGAATCGGGTTGGCTTCGGGCGCAGTCGCCCCGTGATTTGGTTACTCGCCGAGGAACAAACCCGCATCTCACTCCAAGATGCCCTCAGTGACTTCAGCAGTGCGGTCCTGCCTCCACTCATTCAAGCGGCTGGCATTGGCTTATTGGTGGCGATTGGCTTGGCAGTGCTTTTGTCCCGCACGATTGCCAAACCTCTCCAAGCGGTTGCGTCCGCCGCCGAATCCTTGTCACAAGGCGATTTACGCCAGCGTGTACCAGTAGCAGGTCCACCAGAAGTCAAAGCCGTTGGCGAAGCCTTCAATCAACTAACCGCCGAAGTGCTTGGAACGCAACAAGCCCAACGGGATTTTCTCGCCAATGTCTCCCATGACCTAAAAACACCCCTCACGTCGATACAAGGCTATTCACAAGCGATTATGGATGGCGCGGCGAAAGACCCCAAAGATGCCGCCCAAATCATCTATGAAGAAGCTGGACGACTCAACCGCATGGTGGTTGAACTCACCGATTTAGTACGGATGCAAGCTGGACGACTCTCGATGAAGAGCGCGCCAATTGATATGGGTGAATTAACAGCAGGTGTCGTCCAACGCCTGTCGGTGGTTGCCAAACGCAAGGGAATCCAAATTGAATCCGAGACCTCGCCCATGCCCCATATCGCAGGGGATGGTGACCGCCTCGCGCAAGTCTTGACGAATCTCATCAGCAATGCCATCAAATACACACCCGAAGGTGGCAAAGTCTTTGTTCTCACTCTTGTCACCGGAGGTGGGGTCGAAATTGTCGTGCAAGACACTGGCATTGGCATAGCGAAGAAAGACATCAGCCGTGTCTTTGAACGCTTCTATCAGGTGGATAAGGCGCGTGGTCCCAAACGTGGTACAGGCTTAGGCTTGGCAATTACCCAAGAGATTATTCAAGCGCATGGTGGCGAAATCAGTGTCCATAGCGACGGCAGAAACAAAGGCACAACCTTCCGCATGTGGTTGCCCTCGCCTCAACTCAGTACCATCGTCAGCATCCGCGAGTAGCGTTAGGGCAAGGGCGGACATTCCGTAAATTGACTGACGGTATCCGCGCGTACCCAACCCGTTAAATCGCTATCATCGAGATTCAGACGGACGAAGAACCAGATCGGACCATCGGGCAGTCCCTCTTGATGTTCCTGACGCAAGACATCCATGCTCGTTCCCGGACGTATCAGCGTTAGCACAGTAGCACTCGTTGTCGGACGTGTCCGCAGACGTGAGCCAATCTCTTGCAAGACCACCACACGGCACAGACTTGGCGGGGTGGATGTTGCCGATGGCACAGGGGTCAAGGAGGGTGTTTCAGTAGTTGTCGGGGTGAGTGAGGGCGTATGCGTATGTGTTGGCGTAATCGTATGCGTTGGTGTTAAGGATGCTGTTGGTGTATACGATGGCGTAATCGTCGGCGACGGAGTCCATGTCCAAGTCGGCGTGGTCGTCCATGTGGGCGTACTGCTCGGGGTAAAGGTTGCTGAAGGCGTAGGCGTATCGCTTGGAGTCGGCGTGTTACTCGCTGTCGGCGTATTGCTTGCGGTTGCGGTGATGCTCGGTGTGAGGGTTGGTGTATTTGTTGGAGTCTGCGTTGGAAAAAACGCAGGTCCCCACACAGGTTGCGTCAAAACGGCTCCAAATCCCAACAAAATAAGCAAAATGATGAAGAATCCGCCCATCATAAAACGCGAGCGTGTCCGTCGTCCCCGAATGGCATTTTCCAGCCGATACACTTCAGTGCGGCGCCCCAAAATACGGAAGGGGTCTTCTTTCAGGGCTTCCAGCCAATTTTGCGCTTCCCCAATGTTCCCGTCTTCAATGGCGACCTCTGCCCGTTCCAGATACCGCGAGAGCAAATCATTCACCACTGTGCGATAACGCTCATCTTGAGCATAATCCATCAAACCCGCCAGCATAGAGCGCGCTTGTGCCAATTCCGAATCGAAGTTCTGCGTGATGAGTGCGCCAGCCCGTTTAATCGTCTGTTGCGCGCGGGACATTTCCCCTTGTGCGGCACGGGCTTCCATCAGTGTCTCAGAGACAGAGTTGTCACTGGGGTCGAGTTCAACCGATAAATCCATCAGCTTAATCGAATCGTCAATCAGCTTCAGGCGTTCATCCAAGGACACCGCATCTTCTGCCCGATTCAAGGCGGCGAGGGCTTGGTCATTCAGTTGTGTCCGCACCCCATTCAGCTTATTATCGACATCCTTCTGCAATTGTGCCAATCGTTGACTATTCGGCAAGGCTTGACGCGCACGAGCGAGAGTCTGCTTCAAAGTCGTCAGCTGATTCACCTGCTCATCCAACGTCCCGCCCACCATATTTAGGTTCACAGTAATCTGGTCGGCATCTTGCTGGACACGGCGGACCATATCCACCCGTTCTTCTGCCTGCGGGTCATTAGGGACAACCCTCAGCGCACCTTCATATTTGCGTAACGCCTCCGACCAATTGTCCATCGCCATCAGCCGATCCCCGTCGTTCAGGAGTTCGCGGGCAAGGGCGAGGTCTTGAATATCCAGTAGCGCTTGTTCGACATCTTTCCAACTCAGGATGCCATCCCGTTCAGCCGTATCCCGTGCTTCCCGATACAAGGCTTCGGCTTCGTCATAGCTTCCCGCACGCACCAGCGAATTGGCACGGTTATAGGCAACTCGTGCATCAAAGGGAATCCGATGATCTGGCACGATTCCGCGGATGAGATTGTCTTCTGACTTCTGGCGATATTCGAGTGCCGTGGGGTTGCCCGGCTGTTGCGTCAAAATACGATTGGCAATATCAATCGTATGCTGATAATCCCCTGAATAGTAGGCTTCCGTCAGTTGCGATAGAGCTTGGTCGATATCCGGATTGCTTCCATAAGCAGGCATTCGCCCTGTGGAGCGACGCATCTCACTCGTTTGGCGTACCTCTTCTTCTGGTCGTGGATAGCCCGACGAAGTGGCATATTGTGGCGGGGGTGGGGGTAGCTCATCTGGTGATGACGGGGGAAAATCCGGTTCTGGTGGTGACGTATCCACGACTGCATCTGCTTCCACCCCATAGCGTGTGAATAAATCACTGACGCGCCGTTCCGCTTGAGAATTATCTGCCGCGGCTTGTTGAAGCAAATCAATCACATCGGCATCACCCGGACTTAACTGCAAGGCTTCGGCAAGGATGTCAATCGCTTCATCAATATCGTCCGCATCACCCGCAATTTCAATCCGAATCCGCGCCCGACGGACCAAGCCCCGTATCGCCGCTGAACTCGGAGATGCAGGATTATTCAGACGTGCAATCTCCGCAAAGAGAGCTTGTGCGTCACCCTCTTGTGGCGTATTTTTGGAATCCGTCAACAACTCGCGCGCCAACGCTTCCAGACGCGACAATTCCGTTTGGTCGTCGGTGTTTTGCAGTTGATAGCGTAAATCACCTAAACGGTGTTGCAAATCCCGCATGGTGAAACTTCCCTCTGAAGAATGTGGTGCAAACGTACCGTATCTTATGGGGTGGGGCAAGAGATAGTTTATAGCTGTTGATTACTCATCTTC
>JANQRM010000157.1 GCA_028284565.1 Anaerolineae bacterium
ATTTCCCGGAAATCGAGTTCTGGGACGATCGACACAGCCTGTCCTGAAGTGGGCATCATATCCTCTAAGACATAATTTTTGTGGGCTGGAATCTGCAACTGTGCGAGGTTGGCATCCCCACCCGGCGCACGTAAAAAGAAGGGATGATGTCCCATCCCTGCGGGGAACGCGCGAGTATCGGTGTTTTTTAAGAAGAGTGTCGTTTCAAAAACATCATCATAAGCTCGATATTCCATCGTTGCTGTAAAGCTAAAGGGAAAGTTCATATCATCAAAATCCCCCGAATTAAACTCAAGGCGCAAGTAATCGTCGTCTGCGGTTATGACTCGCCATGCCCGATGTTGAGTATCCCCATGAATCGCTGTGCTATCTGCCCAATTGGCCTTGAGTTGAAAGGTCTCGCCACGAAACGCAAACTTGCCATCCCGAATACGATTCGACCATGGGATGAGGACATAGCTCGATGATTGTCGCCACATATCATAATTTGACGGATCGGTTGGGCGCATGACATCGACCCATGTCCCGCCATAGCGAATGCGCCCGAAGGCAACTGAACCACCTGTTTCTGGCAGAAGTCCGACCTGCCACTGCCGACTCCCGATTACGTGTAACGATGCCATATGAAAAGCCCTTCATATTTCAAACATTATTCATGATTAGTAAGCGATCATCAAAATTTTCTTGTACGGAACACTCCGTCGATAACGACAAGACTGCCGACTCGATTCAAGGTATGGGTGCCGTTCATATCCGGTAACCAGTTGGGTAAGATTTTTGATGTTTCTTCCTCAACATAGGTTTCCGTATCCAACTGAATAATTTTGTTTATAGTCGTCGCATATCCGTAACGGATGGATCCATCTTGGGAAGGACGGTAAAAATCCCCATTCCACTCAAAAATATTGCCTGCAGGACGCGCAGACCGAACATCGGATACAACAGGATTTCGTTTATGAGGATGCCAAGGACCTAAAGGGGAATCGGCATAGAAGATAAAGAGTTCATCTGTGATCAAACCATACTCATCAATTGCCGTGAACATCCACCATTTGCCGTCGTGTTCCCACAGCGTTGCATCAACTGCACGAACATCGTCCATTAGCGTTTTCATATGCTCCCAAGTTTGTGGGAACGATACACATTTATAGAGATCAATTGTACGGTTGGCTGAAGTTTCAGGAATCATGTACAGATCACCTTCCCAGCGAAATAGGAAGGGATAGGACATATGATAATCTTTTTCAATCACCGGAATAGGGTCTTTATAGTTGCCTTTTTCATCCATTTCGATGACGGAGATATGTCCTTTGTCGGTGTTATAGACAAAGTCTTCGACAAATATATAGAATTTTCCGCCCTCTTCAACCACGAAGGGGTCTGCCCAAAATCGACTACGAGGCGGCTTCAACCACTTAAAGCGGTGAAATACAGTTGGCATCTCTGTTCGATTACGCTTAATATGATAGCCTATACGCCATTGATCTTGGCTATAGAGTCGTTGGATCCCTTCTTTGATATTTCGAAAAAACATTTTTGGGAATACAGAGAGCATTTGACGGTTGGTTGCCGTTTTATATAGGCGATGGCTATAGGCTCTATAATCGTTATTGCCTAATGGATCAACCAGAGCAGAGGGTCCTTCGTAGTAGAGTTCAGTGAGTTTGCGAATAACAAACTGGGAGGTCTTCCAGTAGGCGGGAACAGCGTTCCTTCTAACTGAGAAATTATAAGTGCTACCATAGGAACGGTAAATGACTTCTCCACCGTCAAGCTCGGATGAGAGGATTTGCAGGATATTTCCGGTGATGGGGTCGTTTTCAACCACCTCCCAAAACCCCGGTTGTACACCGCGATTCACCAAATTGTCAGCATGATGATAGGACCACACTCCATATTGCGCAGTCTCCAATGATTTACCTTTGAGAATACGAAAACCGAAGCGAACCACGACATCTAATTGATAGCTTTCGATTTTTTCAATATCCTCATCTTCAAAATAGTCTGAAAATTTCTTTTCGATAGGCTTGACTTTAATAACTGGAACATCTGGAAGTAATTGCTTGAGGTCCAAACCAACGAATGGGTTTTCTGCTACACGAAAGATACGATTATCCAACTGCGTATAAACATTATACAGAAAGCGATCCCATTGAAGAATTCGTTGGAGGGTTGATTGATGGGGAATATCATTCTCTACAATCATCACAACCTCAGCGACAGGCGACTGTACGATACTTTCTACAACTGCGTATGCCCAATGCCATAAGGTCGTCGAATTCACATAAAGCCCCACCCTTAAGGGGGCATCATGATAGGGTTTGTTATCGCTTAAAATCTCGTCGGTCATTGCCAGTCTCCCGATTCGGTAGTGGTTATTTGCTGAATACCTGATCAATCTTATGTCAACCGATGAAACCTTTTGCAGTCCAAAAGGTAATATATCAGCATATTCGAAAGTCTTCTCGACTCAGAGTTCTAGTTTGCCTGAATATCAACAAATGGCAATACAGATTTGAGGGTATGTTAGATAATCGCCCTGCTTAATTCTCCGAAACATCCTCAAAAGCCCTGTTTTAGGTTGAAGGTTGATAATGAATATACCTTATTATCAGTATCCCTTCTTCATGACACAATATTGTGGCTAGGTTAGCGATATTGTCGCTTAGCTAGCCTTCCAATGACCGTCGGCATCAACTGGCTACCCCAAACAATTAGACGGTCAAATAAGCGTAATGTCACCGTTTTTTTGTGTTGTTTCGTCGCTCTCACAATGGCTTCTGCCACTAGCTCTGGTGTCATATTCGGTATCTGACTATCGCTACGTTTGCCCTTGCCGAGACGCTTTTCGTTAAACTCGGTGGCTGTCCGACCCACCAGAAAATCGGTCACGAATATATTGTCATCTTCGAGTTCTAAGCGCAAGGATTTCGCCAAACTACTCACAAAGGCTTTACTCGCCGCATAAATCGTCGCATATGGTAAAGGTGTATATGCCGCTACCGAGGATATCGTGATGATATGCCCACCACCATTTTCCCGCATATTCGGCACACAAGCTCGCACACTATGCAACACCCCATCAATATTCGTCCGTAATAAACGCTCTAAATCTACCCACTCTGCCTCAACCAAATCGCCACGATGCCCAATCCCTGCATTGGCTACTAAAATATCCACTTGTCCAAACCGCTTAATCACTTTGTTGACGGCTGATTGCATCGACTGTGCGTTAGTGACATCACCTGCTATTCCCAAAAAATTACCGTGTGGCTTGGTTAATGTCTCGATTTCGTTTTGCAAATCCGTCAGTCGCTCGGCTCGCCGTGCTGTCCCAACCACATGCACCCCTGATTTGGCAAAGGCAATCGCTGTCGCCCACCCGATGCCACTGGATGCCCCTGTGATAAATGCAACCTTCACCTAATCACCTGATGGCGGTGCTGGTTGGGGTGGCGCAGGTTGTTGTGGATGAGTCGGCTGTTGTTGCTGAGCCGGATAGCCAACTGGAATCACAGGTAACGCCGAATCTGCCCGTCGCCGTTTGAAGACACAGAAGAAGACATGACTCCATTTGCGTTCATCACCTGTAATCAGGATGTCTTCTTTGCCCCCGACTTCAGCCACGGGTGTCATGCTGATGATTTCCCATCCTTCTGCACCCAGTTGATTCAGTTGTGGAATCATGGACTCTGGGGAGTATTTTTTGGGCTTCTTGTCGAAGGTTTGCTTAATATAGTCTTTGATTTGCTTATCTGTCGCTTCGGCTTCCACAAAGCGCGTCATATATTCCCATTTTTCATACATAAAGCTGTCCTTTTCCGTCGAGCAAGTTGGTTCTTAGTATAGCGCAGATAGCATATTTTGTTGGGATTTGTCCAGCGTATGCCAAGAGTATAACACGAACCCGCTTTCCGTCGATTGCCCTACGGAATTTCCAACTATCCTAAGCACAACACTCAAGAAGTTCTATGAGGGAGTTCGATATGAAAGACCGATTTATCTTGTCCCTGATGTTTCTCATCGTTGTCTTCATCTTAGGATTATCCTTCCCTATCCCCTATTAGACATCAAAAAGGGCTTATCATTTGTAAGCCCGCTTTTACTTCGCCTAATTTACCCATTAAATGAACAACGGCTCCCGATAGACTCCAAACACCTCGCGCATGACATCTACGGTTTCACTCAAAGTGGCATAGGCTTTGGCACAATCAACCAGATAAGGCATGACATTCTCGTCATTGTCGCAGGCATCACGCAGAGCATTGAGTGTTGTTTGGACTTTTTCATTGTCCCGTTCTAGACGGAGTTTTTCGAGGCGTGCGACTTGCTTGTCATAGCCTTCGGGGTCCATCTCCAAAATTGGAATCTTGATGTCTTCATCTGTGGCATATTTATTCACACCGACAATGTGACGCTCTCCGCTATCCAACTCACGTTGATGACGATAGCTGGCATCCGAAATCTCTTGTTGGAAGAATCCGGCTTCAATCGCTGGTAAGACTCCGCCTAAGTCTTCAATACGGCGGAAGTAGTCATATGCTTCGGATTCAAGTTCGTTGGTTAAGGCTTCGACAAAGTAGCTACCCCCTAATGGATCAACCGTATTGGCAACGCCACTTTCTTCGAGGATAACCTGTTGTGTCCGCATAGCGAGTGTCACAGCATGTTCGGATGGTAGAGCTAAGGCTTCATCCATGCTGTTGGTGTGTAAGGATTGTGTGCCACCGAGTACACCAGCTAAGGCTTGTATCGCCACACGGACGAGATTGACTTCGGGTTGTTGTGCGGTTAAGGAGACACCCGCCGTTTGGGTATGAAAGCGCATCAGCCAACTGCGCGGCTTCTTCGCACCGAATGTTTCGCGCATTTCTCTTGCCCAAATCCGTCGTGCCGCCCGATATTTAGCAATCTCCTCAAAAAAGTCGTTATGCGCATTGAAGAAGAAGCTGATTCGCGGCGCAAAGGAATCGACATCCAAGCCACGGTCTATGCCCCAACGGACATATTCCATCCCATCGACCAAGGTGAATGCAAGTTCTTGGGCGGCGGTACTGCCAGCTTCACGGATATGATAACCACTGACGCTAACACTGTTCCATTGTGGCAGGTGATTTGTCGCATATTCAATCGTGTCGGTGACGAGGCGCATTGACGGTTCCGGTGGGAAGATGAATTCTTTTTGAGCAATGTATTCTTTTAAAATATCGTTTTGAAGTGTACCTCGCAGTTGGTCTTTGGGGATGCCTTGCTTCTCAGCAGTGGCGATGTAATATGCCCATAGAATCGCCGCTGGGCTGTTGATGGTCATACTCGTGGAGATTTTATCGAGTGGAATACCATCGAAGAGAATCTCCATGTCTTGTAAGGAACTCACAGCAACACCACATTTGCCGAATTCGCCGAGTGCTTCGGGTGCATCCGTGTCATAGCCCATCAATGTTGCCAAATCAAAAGCGACAGACAAGCCCATGTTGCCCTGCTCAATGAGGTATTTGAAACGCTGATTGGTCTCTTCTGCTGTACCAAATCCGGCGAAAATACGCATTGTCCATGGTCGCCCACGATAGCCAGTGGAATGGATACCACGTGTGTAGGGATAGTCACCCGGATTGCCCAAGTCTCGCTGATAATCCATGCCGTCAGTATCAAGTGGTGTATAGAGACGGTCAATCAGCTTGCCGGATTCCGTCATGAATTTAGCATTACGCTCTAGACGTTTATCAAGGGTATGTTTGAGCGTCGTTTCTTCCCATGTCTGCAGATAATCGTGCAGGGAGTCGTTTTTGTGTTTTTCTAGCATGAGTATCTCCGTTTTTCGGCTAGTGCCTCAGTATAACATCCCCTACTAAAGATGAAATAAATGTCTGTCAAATTTGTGGGTTTTGCCGATTCAGCAACAGCTTTTATACTAGGCGACAATGTTCTTGGCTATGTTTGAGACCTATTTTGCAACGATTCTCTGCCACCCAATTCTGGTTGATTCTTTATCAGTCTGTCATTGTTTTATTCCACATCGTTTCTGGATGGAACGTGTTAAATCTAGCGGATGATATATCTCAGCGATTGACGCTTCCCTTGCCTATTGAGTTTGTGATGAGCTTGATTTGGGCTGGGCTGTTCAGTTGGGGTATCATCGCACTTATCCGCCACAAATCTTATGCGATACGGTATACTGGTTGGATGACTGTTGGTTGGCTGATTTATCGTTGGTTACGGGTCGCGATCTTTGCACAAGCGGACTATGACCAGCACCGACTTGTCTTTAGCACAGGTCTGACACTACTGATTGTGCTTCCACTGGTCTTGATTCTCATTCGACGACCCAAGAGAAGCCCACAGCACAAGGGAGATTAGGATGGTTGTAAACCCAAAAATAGAAGAACTCCGTGAAAAACGCGAAGCCAGTCATGCTGGTGGTGGCGAAAAACGGGTTCAAGCCCAACGTGACAAAGGGCGCAATACGGCTTATGAACGGTTGGACATTTTGCTTGATCCCGGTAGTTTCCGTGAGTTAGATGCGTTTGTACAACACCGTTCCACCAACTTTGGCTTACAGAGCAAACGCTTCCCCGGTGATAGTGTGGTGACAGGCTGGGGGACAATTGATGGACGCTTGGTGTATGTCTATTCGCAGGATTTTACTGTACTAGGTGGTAGTTTAAGTGAAGTTCATGCCGCGAAGATTATCAAAATCATGGAGATGGCACTCAAGGTCGGTGCGCCCTTAATTGGACTTAACGATAGTGGTGGCGCACGAATTCAAGAAGGCGTTGAGAGTCTGGCGGGGTATGCTGATATTTTCCTGCGGAATACGATGGCAAGCGGAGTTATCCCGCAAATTAGTGTGATTATGGGACCCTGTGCGGGGGGGGCGGTCTATAGTCCGGCACTGACCGATTACATCATCATGGTCAAAGAAACCAGCTATATGTTCATCACGGGACCCAATGTGGTGAAGCAGGTTCTAAATGAAGATGTCACCTTTGAAGGCTTAGGCGGTGCAAGTGTCCATGCAAGTAAAAGTGGTGTTTGTCATCTCGTCGCTGACAATGAGACAGAAGCTCTCCTGCTGGTACGAGAGTTGATGAGTTATCTTCCCCAGAACAATATGGAAGATGCCCCCTTTAGTGCCTCCACCGATGATCCACTTCGCGCTGATACAAGCCTCGACACCATTATACCAGACAATCCCAACAAACCATATGACATAAAAGATGTAGTTGAAAAAATTGTCGATGATGGACATTTCTTTGAAGTCCATGAGGAATTCGCCGCCAATATTGTCGTGGGATTTGCGCGTTTGGGTGGCTATGCCGTTGGTATTGTCGCTAACCAACCGATGGTGCTAGCCGGAGTATTGGACATCAATGCAAGCGAGAAAGCGGCGCGTTTTATCCGCACCTGTGATGCCTTTAATATCCCCTTGATTACCTTTGTCGATGTCCCCGGCTACTTGCCCGGAACCGACCAAGAGCATAGCGGGATTATCCGTAGTGGGGCGAAGTTGCTCTATGCTTATTGTGAAGCCACTGTGCCTAAGCTCACTGTGACGACGCGAAAATCCTATGGTGGTGCGTATTGCGTGATGAGTAGCAAGCACATTCGGGGCGATTTAAATCTGGCGTGGCCCACAGCCGAGATTGCGGTAATGGGTCCTGAAGGCGCAGTGGAGATTATCTTCCGCAATGAACTGGCAGATTCGGATAACCCAGCCGAGACCAAAGCGGAACTCGCCGCAGAATATCGAGAGAAGTTCGCGCATCCCTACATCGCCGCTGGACGTGGCTTTGTTGATGATGTGATTGAACCGCGTGATACACGCGCAAGGCTCATCAACGCACTCCAAGTGTTCCAAAATAAACGTGATGAAAATCCGCCCAAGAAACATGGCAATATCCCACTTTAGGGATGCCCTCCACTGAAAGGACAGTATGATGGCGGAACAACCGAAAAAAGTTCAAAAAATCCTCATCGCCAATCGCGGTGAAATCGCTGTACGGGTGATTCGGGCTTGCCGTGAATTGGGAATTCCAAGCGTAGCAGTCTACTCGGATGCTGACCGAACCGCGTTGCATGTGCGTTATGCCGATGAAGCAGTCAATATTGGTGAACCACGCCCCTCACAAAGCTATCTCCGCAAAGACAGAATCATCGAAGCCGCGAAGAAAACGGGAGCCGATGGCATTCATCCGGGTTATGGCTTCCTTGCAGAAAATGCTGACTTTGCTCAACAATGTGCCGATGAAAGCATAACATTTATCGGTCCATCACCACACGCGATTGCGACGATGGGAGACAAAGAAGCCGCACGAAACACAGTCAAAGGATATGGCGTACCCCTTGTGCCGGGGACAGATGCTGGCTTGCCCGATGATGAATTACTCCATCATGCAGAAGAATTTGGCTTTCCAGTATTGATTAAAGCCGTCGCTGGCGGTGGTGGTAAAGGAATGCGCGCCGTTCATCGTGCAGAAGATTTTAATGAAGCTCTACACACTGCCCGTCGGGAAGCCGAAAGTGCCTTTGGGAATGGGGATGTCTATCTGGAAAAATTGCTCGTCGGCGCACGGCATATCGAATTCCAAATCCTTTCAGATACACATGGCAATATTGTGCATCTGGGAGAACGCGAATGCTCTATTCAACGGCGACATCAAAAACTAGTCGAAGAGGCCCCAAGTGTCTTTGTCGATGACGAACTCCGACGAAACATGGGCGAGATGGCAATTGATGCTGCGCGGTCTGTCGATTATGTTAATGCAGGGACAATTGAATGCCTTGTCGATAAAGACAAGAACTATTACTTCTTGGAGATGAATACCCGGCTGCAAGTGGAGCATCCAGTAACGGAAATCATCACGGGTGTGGATTTGGTCAAGGAGCAGATTCGGATTGCGAGGGGTCGGCGCATGGGTCCCACTCAAAGCGTGCTTCAACCTAAAGGCTGGGCGATGGAGTGTCGCATCAATGCCGAAGACCCCTATCACAACTTCATGCCCTCCGTTGGCTTGATTACCACATCTATCACACCGAAAGGTCCCGGTGTGCGAGTGGATAGCGGAGTTTATGCTGGCTATGAAATCACGCCTTACTATGACAGTATGATTGCCAAGCTGATTACTTGGGGCGAAACTCGGTCTGAGGCGATGTTGAGGATGCGTCGAGCGTTGGCGGAATATACAATTATGGGTGTGAAGCATAACATCCCCTTCCACATCAACTTGTTCAGTAGTTTCAGCTTTATCGCTGGACAGTTCGATACCAACTTCGTCGAACAACGCTTTAGTATGAACACATATGAGGAAGATCCCACCGAAGCCGAACTGGAGACAGCTGCCATCGCCGCGACCTTGTACGCGCATCGTAACCGGCAGTTGGCATCACAAGTGGTCGCTCCTGCCAAACGGGATACCAGCAACTGGAAATGGGTCGGACGATGGGAGAGAATGCAACGATGAAATATGTGACGATAATCAACAATCAACAATTTGAGATTGAAATCGAAAAAGACGGCTCATTACTCGTGAATGGTGAGCCGCACTCAATTGACTTCTTACAACTGGGCGGACTCAACTCCTCGCTGTACTCAGTGATTACGGATACCCAATCATTGGAAATCGTTATCGAAGAAGAAGGCAACCTCATTGATGTCCTGATGCTCGGACGGTTATATGAGGCGCAGGTACTCGATGAACGTGCCATGTTGATGGCAACCCGTAAAGGTGGACTTGGTGTCGATTCGGGCGAAGTGCCGTCACCCATGCCGGGGCTGATTGTCAAAGTGAATGTCGAAGTCGGACAAAGCGTCACACAAGGCGAAACCGTCGTTATCCTTGAATCCATGAAGATGCAGAACGAACTGAAAGCTCCACGCGAGGGCGTTGTGCAAGCGATTCATGTCAGCGATGGGCAAACGGTTGAAAAGAATACGCTACTCATTGTCATTGGCGATGAATAAACAAATGTTGGGGGATAGTCGGTGTTGTCCCCCAGCTTCCCCTACCCAACTCCCCTAGAATCCTCTAAAGTATCCGCCCGATAATGGACAATTCTTGTATCTATGGTTACGCAGTCGCGAATTCGTCAACAGTATCTATGGGATGCCCTCTGGCTTGCCCTATTGAGTATCTATATTCTGGGAGGGGTGAATTCGATTCCCCTGCATGGTGATGAATCCACGCTGATATACATGGGGAGGGATTATTACTTCCAGTTGATTCAACAAGACTTCAGCCTTGTCACCTATCGTGAAGACCCTATTAGTGCAACCGATCAGCATCTGCGCCTACTAAATGGCACGATTCCAAAGTATCTTTATGGATTTACTGCCTATCACAGTGGCTACGAACTCAATGACATCAATGAGCAATGGGAATGGGGCGCAGATTGGAATTACAATCTGGAGACAGGGCGAATCCCAAATGCTGACTTGTTGTCTCGCACACGCTTTGTATCTGCTATCCAACTTGCCTTGAGTCTGATTGTCCTTTTCGTCATTGGGTATCAATTGGGTGATCGTCCAGTTGCCTATGTGAGTTCGTTCTACTATGCGCTGAATCCGGCTGTGTTAATCAATGGTCGGCGAGCGATGATGGAAAGTACGATGTTACTGACAGGCTTGCTTGTGGTGCTGGCAGGACTATGGCTCTTACAGCATCGAACATGGTGGCTGTATCTGTTATTGGGATTTGTTGGAGGACTAGCACTCTCTTCAAAGCATACAAATGCCTTTATATTGGTTCCGATTTTTGCTGTGTGTGCCTTATATTCACTGTTCACAGATTGGAAAGCAAAATCGCCTTCTAATCAACTACGACATATCGTGAGTGTGATTGGCGCAGGGATTCTTATGCTGATGATATTTTATGTGCTGAATCCGGCGTGGTGGGGAGACCCAATTGCACGGGTACAAGAGGTTTTGGCTCTACGTACTGATTTACTCAATGGACAAGTCGAAACGTTTGGTGGCTATACAACGTTCACAGACCGATTAAATGGTTTTGTTGAGCAGGTGTTGATTGTGCATCCAAAATATTATGAAGTTAGCAATTGGGCTGACTATATCGGCGAGGCAATTCTCACTTATGAAAGCAGTCTATGGCGTGGTGTCAGCATTGGCGGGTCAGCTGTCGGTGCGATTGTCGTTCTAATAATAATACTTTTGGGCATTTGGCAACTGTTTCGTGCCTTAACTCCTCGCTCTGGGTCTCACTGGTTGATTGGCATTTGGGGTGCGTTTATTGTCATCACCGTGGCATTGATTACACCGATTAACTGGCAACGTTATTATCTGCCTGTGTATCCCGTGATAGCCTTGCTTTTGGGCTTGGGTGTCGCACAGATTTGGGATTGGTTACACAAAAAACGAACTGTGATGCAAGAATCTGTGTCTATATCTACATTGGAATCATAAGTCGCGTATTATAGATGGACTCACTCTACTGGTTAATGGAATCATTGGCAGGTATCCCGCTTGCCCTCTGGGTATATCTTGGGGTGGGTATCCCATGGACATTGGCGATACTCCCGCGACAAGAGTGGGGACATCGTGCGTTAGTTGGAGCAACGACTTTTGCTGTCGGTCCAGCATGGTTGACCCTATGGATGTTCGTCTTAGGGACACTAGCGTCGGCACAAAATCAGCCACTTCTCCGCTTTGATTTAAATTTTATCGGCACACTCATCATCGCAATAATCGGCATGGGGTTGGCGTGGCGCAAATCCAAAATCTCCTCAGAAAAACAGACACGTATCCCCTTCGCATTTGACGAAAAGCTGATTCTCGTCCTCATTGTTATCGCTGTGATACTGCGCTGGGTGGTCACTGCCTTCTGGACATTTACCGCGTACGATGCTTTATGGGTCTATGGTTTTGAGGGACGCTTGTATTTTTTGACGAATAGTATCCCGCAAGACATCGCCTACTATCCCCAATTTGTGCCACTGCAATACACCTTTCTCCAATTGGCATATGGCAGTATCAATGACCATGTGGCGCGAATGGTCATCCCCATGATGCATATCGGGAGTATCTTGGCAAGTTATAGTCTGGGTGCGCGTCTGTTTAGTCGGCGTGTGGGCTTGATATTAGCTGGCATTTGGGCATTGCATCCTCACACTGGACAATGGGCATTCATCGGGGACTTAGAAATCCCGATGGCATTTTTGTTTACCCTCTCCGCCACTTTCTTCTTGATGGCGTGGACAGAATCACAACCCCGACCCCGTCGACACTATGCCCTGTTTGCTGGCGTAATGTTCGGCATCACCATGTGGACGAAACCAACGGCAGGGGCATTTATTTGGGGTGTGCTGGTGCTGGTTGTCGTCGCGTTATGCGCTGTCCGTTTTCGTTGGCGCGCTTGGCTACCTCGCTTTGAAGTCGCTTTCCTGACTGGGATAGCTTGCATCCCACTAGGCGCGCTCTGGTATATTCGTAACCTGCTCCTTGGACACCCGATTATCGAACTACCACCCAGTGTCTGGCTTGACCAAGCGAGACGCAGTGGCGACCATTTCAATTGGTTCATCTTGGCAAGTGTGACCCTCTTCATTTACCTGTGGTCGAGGCGAATACGTTTAGCCTTTCGTATCCAACTATTGTTAGGGATTGCCTTGCTGACCATTGGGAGTGCCTTGAGCAATCCTCTGCTCTTCCCGGCGCGCTTTGACCCACCATCAAGTCGGATAGAGGGCGTGGAATGGCTTTTCATTATAGTGGGTTTTGTGCTAATTATCTGGTCAATCCTCCAAGTCTATCGTCAAGAACAAGCCTTTCAGCCCACACTATCGAAAGTCGCTTGGGCATTGTTACTGGCACTGCCTTATTTTTTCACCTATTTCTACTCGTATAGTTATCATTATCGGCTCTCGTTTGCAATTGTTCCCTTGCTCATTTTGCCGAGCGCTGTCTTTCTAGCGCAGTGGCTCACAGTTGAGCGATATCAATCATGGCAACGCCCTTTTAAGTTTGTGTACATCGTCGGCTTGCTGATTGTCTTCCTACCCGGCACAGTGGCGACACTCTTTGATTTCCAATGGCGCACGGGCTGGTTGTGGTCAAATGAATTCCCGAATGAGCGCAGTAAATACCTTGCCTATAATCCCAGCTTGATGCTGGTGGTGGATGCCTTGCGTGAATATGAAGCGGAGAGGCATGACTTGCATATCATCGCGCCGGGAGAGCAACGCCTGCGCTTCTTCTTCCCGACTGCCACCATCATCGACAATACACTGCCCACGCAACTGGCTGAACTGAGTGAGGCGACCCACTATATCTATGGTACACAAGCCGAGTGGCGATATGCGGATGCGAATATCTTGCCATCAGAGAACCAAATCGTCTCCGCCTTGGGGCGAGCAGACCTCTTGTTTGAGCGTATCTACCATGACCAAGCCACCTTCCGTTATGAGCTGTATCAAGTAGATGTCGAAAAGCGGATGCGCGAACCAGATGAAACCCCCATCACCCACTTTGTTGAAGACGAGATTGTCTTTGGGGCTTCGATTCGCTTTGTGGGTGAGAATATCCACAACACAATGATTTTAGAGACACAACGGGTTCTCCTCGAATTTCTATGGGAGGTCATCGCGCCAACGAATGAGGAATATGGCGTGTTTATTCATCTTATCGATTCAGATGGTGTGGTCTTTTGGGAATGGGATGCGCCTATCTATGAGGGACGACATGGACATTATCGCTCGACCTTATGGGAAGCTGGAGAACTCATTCTTGACAGACGCTTTCTTCAAATCACAGATGCTGAACAAGTCCCGAATGGGCGAGCCTATCGTATTGAGTTTGGCTTCTACCATCTGGAAACGGGAGAACGATTGCCCGTGACCGTTAACGATGAGACAGCTGGCGATAGTATCCAACTCGAACCGAATTTCACCTATTTCAGTCCGCGCGACGAGTCAACGCAAGACGAGTAGCGCATCCGAGAATTTGCGGAGCATGGTTCGACTGTAGAAGGTGTTCCATTGCCCGGAGAAGGTCTCCATCCCTGTGTTTTCTTCTTCTCGTAGGGATTTGCGATAGGCTTTGACTATAGCTTTCTCATCCGCGTCTAGCTTCTTCAAGGATTTCAGCAATCGGGTTCCAACCGATATATCATTGAGGCGCCCTAAATTATCTTGCATCACTTTGAGATGTTCGATGAAGTCATTGGCTGACGTGCCGAGTACAGGTTGGAAAAAGGTCACTGCATAACGCAAGCGTTTGACATCGACTCGCAGGCGATGGAATAGCTCAACAGGCGCGCCCTCCAGCAAGCCATCGTAACGTCGCACTTGAGCAAGGCGTTCATGGAGTAACATAGGAACGATATGCCGAACCTGAAGTGTACTTGGTGATAGGTTGTTTCCGTCAGTATCAGACAAGAACGCTGTAAATTGCTTGACGAATTTGCGATACGATTTGGAGTTCTGTGTTTTTTGCCAGCGCGACAAGGCTTTTGCCCGTTGTTGCTGAAAGCGGTTCATTACCAATTGAAGTGCCTCCTTTTTCTTGGTGGCACGTAATGAGCGATGATAGCGATCTACATCGGCAATGAGTACATCTAAGTCACGGATTTGTCCGAGTGTCTGTGCGAAGCCCCGGAGTTGGTTGCGGTAGTTCCGCCCCACTTTGCCATAATTCGATCCTAAGAGACGTAATACACTTCGCATTTGGCGAATGGAAACACGCATATCATGTACCACTTCGGGGTCTTCCTCAATTTGTCCATTGTTATTGGCTTGGAGCATTTGTGAGAATGCTTGAGACAGAATTTTTTTGCCCGCCAGATCGATGCTATCGGTCAATTGGATAGGATTATCTGCCAACGCTGATATGTCTATCAGCGTTGTATTTTCGACTGACATGGTCTTCCTCTGAGGCAGTTTAAGATTGAGTTAAGTTACAAAACAAAGGCATAATACAACAAGACTGACGGAGATTCCAACGAATCAAGCATAATTTAATTTGTAATAGAACGAGTAATATAATAAATAGATAATCGCTAGAATTGCGTCTGCTCTAAAATAATCTGGAAAAACTCGATGACCCCAATGTTGGGATTGTTGGCGATTTCGCGTAGCCCATCATTGACGACTGCCCATTCATACACTTTGAAGACGATGAGCAAGGGGATGCCGATACTGATGATGCGGGTAGGTAGCCGAGCGATGGTGACAGACACAGGCGTTTCAGAGACTTCGGCGAGTTCTTGACGCTCGTTCAAAATGCGAATCAGTTCCATGTTTTTGCGGTCACGTTGCCCATTGAGTTCGACAAACTCATAAAGAGTTTCGATACGTTTCGAGTCATCGTAGAAGCGACCAAAACGTCCCCAATTCGCTTCGATGCGGGAGACTTCCTTATCCACCGATTCAATATCACGTTGGACTTCACGCAAGGAGGATTCAAGATATTCACTATATTGAGTTCGCCAGCGTGATTGTCCCCGACCATAGGGAATACGGATAAAGACAAAGTAGTGAAAGTAAAGCAAAACAAGTGGAATCAGTACATCAAAAGCAAGCAAGCGTCCCAGTTCTTGCGGGAGTTGGGGCAAGCGTCCTTCGGTCAAAACTTGGCTGAAGGGAATAGCGCACAGATAAAGCGTGATGATAAAGATTATGAGCAAGCCGATGGGCAAGCGGTCAACCAAACTGTCCCGTTCTTTCGCGGAGAGTTCTGGGTTTGCCATGACGTATGCATACATCGACAGCAATAGCACCGCGACGATATAAAATGGCAAGGCAAAGAGGACAGATAAGGCTTGGTCGGACGAATCAATCAGCGCGTTTTGCTGGGCGATTTGCTGACTCAGTGTATCCAACACCCCTGTCGAGCCATCGTCAAGGAGAACGATTTGAAGCGGTATCAACGTCGATAACAAGCCGACAATCAGCAGAATATCCATATCCGAGATGGTACTGAGAAATGCGTTCAATCGAGTCGGTAGACGTTCTAATAGTCGGTTGGGGATGAATCGCTGACGGAGACCGCGCCCACTCGTCCAGACGAGTAGAACCACCGCGAAAATCATGAGCCAGATAATGGGCGACAAAGCGAGGACGGTTTGGTCAAGGTCCGCTGTTCCTAATAGATTGGCAGTACGGGGGTCACTGAGGCGGGCGAAATGCCGACCAATCACAATCGTGGCGACAATCAATGCAAAAGGCGTGACGATTCTTGCCCAGCGTACCCAAATCCGACTGCGGGAGAAACGGTCATTCCAGCTTTGAATCCACATCAACTGCATGATGAGATAATAGGCAATGAGGACAAGCGAAACTCCCAGCGTATAGCTGACATCCACGCTGACGGTAAAGATGGTGGGTTGAACAAAGCGCGCCAGTTCCCCGCCAAGAAAGAAGGCGAGTAATCCGGCTGAAATAAACTCATTGATGGCAACAAGGGCTTTTTCCCATGTGGGGATTTCGGAGATAAAGAGGCGATACCCCAACCATGAGAGCGCGAAGATCGTCAGAAGCGCACGGAACGTAATGGCAAAAAACAAGAGTAAGAGAACATAAAAAGGTTGGCTTTCTTTCCCAAAGGCAGGGATGGCATATAAGTTACGCAGTAACCCCACCCAAAGCAGACTATAAAGCCAAAATAACGCAATATAAAAAGCATGATTGCGGTTGAAATCTCGATGCAGGAAGATGGTTTGTAAGGGTGTGACTGTAGCCAGTGCAAGGAGCATGACAACCGATACGCCAGATACAATCGCCAGTACCCAATCCCCAGCCAGAACTTGAATCCCACTGTAGAGGATGCCTATCGCCAGTAAAACGGGAACGAGGAAACGATCCAGTCGGTTATCTCTGGAGATTTGCACCGTATTCAAAAAGCGGAAGGTGAGCGTATCGCGTTTTTGTTCTTCTACCATGTTTCATCAGCTTTCAGCTGTTGGAATGCCCCTATTATGCCGTAGATTAGGAATAAAGCGAAAGCACCATGCCCCAGTAATATCGTCGTCTATACTCCTCTAGTTATTTAGAATTTGGTTTCTTCTTCATTTGAACCCATTTTTATTGCCGGCAACGCGAACCATGTTTTCCGGCAACAACGCCCTGCTCTTTTGCCATTTTATTGCCATTAATTCAGTGAAAAGTAAGAAAAGCGTCTGTTTTTAGTAAAAAAGTCTAAATTTAACAAGTGAAAAGTAAATACGACATCGTGTGATAAAGATATGGTGATGATATATCTATCCTTCGAATAGGCTCATTTCTCTAAACAGAGTATCACAAAATGGGGTGGAAAGGTGATGCAAATGGCTATGCATTTGGCTATGCATATGCATCGGGTATTTATCGAGTCAAAAAGCGTATCGACAGCCAGATGGCACGTACCATTGTTTCAAGGGAGACCGCATCTGTACTGGGAAGATGGATAAAGCCACAAGGCGGTGATGTTTTCTTGGTCTGATGGAGCATGGTGTAAAGGACGTGATTGCAGATGTACGTCCCTGCGTGGTTGGAAATTTTGATTGGGATGTCCTGTTCGACGAGGTATTCATAGAGTGCTTCTACAGGGAGTGTCGTCTGATAGGCGAGTGTCCCGCGACTGACGATAGCTTGCCCTTCTCGCAATTCACCGTCGTTGTCCTCGATGGGCGTATCATCCAGATTGAGCGCGATTCGTTCTAAGCAGAGGCAATCTCGACTTTGTGCCACACCCAGCATCAAGACAATATCCGGTTTGTGTTCCTTGTATAGCGCACTGATTCGTTCTTCTGCTGATTGATAGCCCACAGGCAAAACTTCGGTGATGAGTTCGATTCCTTCGAGGAGCGCATCGTTTTCTGCAAAGTGTTCGACGACCACTTGGGAAGGATTGATTTCGATATCGGCAAAGGGTTCAAATCCAGTGAGTAAGATCTTCATGCTGTCCTCCCTGTATAGCGTAGAACGAAGATGCCCCAGCCCAAGAAATCGCGTTCATATTTGAGATAGGTGCGTCGATGGTGGTCAATCCACTCGCGTAAAGCATCGGTTTCTGGGTCGTCCGGGTTGTTCATCAGATAACGGCTAACCGTAAGCCATTGTGATGAGTAGTAATCGTCCCATTCCTCTTGGGATGAAATCAACATCTCCAACAATTCAACTTGCGCCGTGTCAAAGCGGTCTGATATACCGGCTAAGTTCGTCAGATAATCGCGTTCAATGCCGAGTGCTTCGCAGACTTCATCGGTTGGGGACTGCTTCCAGAAGACATCCCCTATGACCAATAAACCCTCGTGTGGATGGTCGAGCGCAAGACGCATGAGGTCAATTGTACCCACCATGCCACCACCTATCCAACTCGCACCCAAGCAACTGACCATATCATATTGATGGAAAGGTTGTGGGAATTCGCTGGCATCTTCAATTGAGAAGTTGACCTGTGACCAGACCTTGAGTTCGTCGGCACGTTCTCTGGCGTTTTGGATGTAATGCGGGTTGGTATCGACTCCTGTGCCTCTGAGTTTGTAGCGATCCGCCCATTGACACAAGAGTTCACCCTTCCCACAGGCTAAATCAAGGACGCGCGAATTGGCATGGACATCGCATATCTCGGCAAGCCGAAAGAGCTTGGCATTTGCAAAGGGATTTTGGATACGATGATTGGTTTCGGCAATCTCATGAAATCGTTTTGACATAGGAAAGTCCTATAATGTCGTTTGCGTTCATTATACATTGGAAAGTCCCTCATCCCATTTTTAGGTTCTTCCAGTACAATTTCAGTATTCTTAATTAGGCAAAGGTAAGAGCGGTTCGCGAACCGCCCTTACAATTTATGCGTTAACTTTCAATCAATAGAAGGCAACACATGGCGCAATTGCAAGGCAAAGAACGCTCGGACTATGTGCAGGATATGTTCGGGCGCATCGCAAAACGTTATAACACGATGAACCGTATCATGACCTTCGGGCAAGATATGAAATGGCGACGGTTTGTGGTGGACAAAGCCCAATTATCTGCAAATGGAACTTTGCTTGACCTTGCAACTGGGACAGGCGATATTGCCTTTGAAGCGTTGAAGGCGACCCCGTCTGCGAATGTGATAGGGGCAGATTTTGCCTTGCCGATGATGTGGGTAGGACAAGAAATAGAGCCTTATGGGGATAAGGTCGGTTGGACAGGTGCTGATGCACTTCAACTACCCTTCTCTGATGACAAATTTGATGCGGTTGTATCGGGCTATTTGGTACGGAATGTGATTGATATTCCTCAAGCTCTCGCTGAGCAGAAGCGAATCCTCAAAGCGGGTGGACGAATCGTCATTCTCGATACTTCGCCACCCCCGAAGAATATTTTACGTCCTTTTATTCTGGTTCACTTGAAGTATGTGATTCCGATTTTGGGGAGGATTATCGGCGGGAAAGAGGCATCCGATGCGTATACTTACTTGCCGGAATCCACACAGGCTTTCAAAACACCAGATGAATTGGTCATGCTCATGCAAGACGCAGGATTCGTGAACGTGCACTATCAAACGTTCATGTTCGGCACAATGGCGGTGCATTGGGGGGAGAAACCTCGCTAGAATCAAGAAAAACGAGACGAAGCTCGCTTTCAATTCAGCAGATACCACTATTTTGTTAGATGAATTTGATGAGGACTAGTTCCGATGACGGTAGACAATACGTCCACGATTGGGGTCGTAAGCACTCATCTCGACACGCACCCGATCTCCTAGCAGAATACGAATATAAAATTTACGCATCTTGCCGGATAAATAGGAGAGAACACGGTGTCCATTTTCCAATTCGACCATGAATTGGGTATTCGGAAGTGCTTCGACAACCGTTCCTTCGACTTCGATCTTATCTTCTTGTTTTGCCATAGCGTTCCTTTTGTAGATTAATCAATTGACAGATATACAATGCAAGAACCCGCTATCCAAATCCAGATAGCGGTTTCTTATGTTGTTTTCAGTTTGCCAGAACAGGTCATTAAAACCCGCCACGTGTTTGCGCCTTCCGTTGGCGACGACGTGAGCGACGTACTGCCTTTTTCTTCTCGATACGGCGCAGTTCGCTTTTGGAAATATGCCAGCGTTTGCGACGTACGGTACTTAGGATACCGGCGTTGGTCACACGTTTGCGAAAACGACGCAATAAGGATTCAGGTGATTCACCGGGTTTGAGTTTTACAGATGCCATAAATGGACTTACACCCCCTTAGGGTTATTAATTTACGATACTTCGGCGGGAACCGCGTCTTCTGTTTCGCCTTCATGTTCTAATGATACAGGAGATTCGTCGGAATTTCCATCCTCTTCATCTTCTTCTGCTTCGGCGGCGGCTTCGGCAATTTCTTGCTCAATTCGTTCTTGCCATTGCGCTTTTTCACCTTCCGTCACTTCTTTGAGGCTTAAGCCTAGCCGTTGCTTATCCGCTTCGATGCTAATCACACGCATCAGCAGGCGCTGACCTTCGTAGACTGTACGGAGTGGGTCTTCATTGGGATTCTCGCTCATTTGGCTGACATGGAGGAGTGCTTCGATGCCAGGGTCAAGGCTGACAAATGCGCCGAATTGTTCAACGCGGGAGACCATCCCTTCAACCAATTGCCCAATATGATACAAATCTTCGACAAGTGACCACGGATTGGGTTGGAGACGTTTGATGCTCAGACCAATGCGCTTACCTTGCTCATCCAGATTGAGGATAAAGACTTTTACTTTGTCACCGATGTTGACAATATCACCGGGGTTTCGGACACGATGCCACGCCAACTCAGAAATGTGAACAAGACCGTCTGCACCACCGAGATCGACAAATGCGCCAAAGTCACACAGACCGCTGACCACACCTTCACGGGTATCGCCTTCGTTGAGGTTTTCAAGGAGACTGTCTTTGCGTGCT